>JALWQS010000046.1 GCA_027083015.1 Candidatus Woesearchaeota archaeon | reverse complement strand
CCTCATAGCGATGCTGAAAAAGAACTCTTACGTGTTCAGGACGATCAACAGACCAGCGATGAAACGACTGGCATTTGTCGTCTGGAAATGGGTGGGCGGATGCGAATTCGCAGAACTTATGGAATACACCAACCAGCTGGAAGGTGATATCATAAGAATGTTCAGGCAATGCATAGACCTTATGCGACAGATAAAAAGCGCAGCACGAGCATTAAAGAAAGAAGAACTGGTTATCAGGATAGACAGCTGCATAGACTCAATAAAAAGAGAATTCGTAGATTACGAGCTGGAAGAAGCAGCAGAACTGGAAGAGGATACAGAGGAAGATAGAGAAGAAGACATAGGAGAAGATGAAAAAGAAGATAAAAATAAAGATCACTCATCCACTAAGAGATCCAAAGCATCAGGGTTCCTAAGCAGGAAAGAATAAACATTAGTGCAATACTCATCAAAGATACGCTGCTTCTGATCAAGAGAAGAACCATAAGCTAAAGCCCTGTTAAGCTTAGAAAAATACATATCTATAATCCTCTCTGAAGATTCGCTGTCAAACTGCGAAACACAAACATCATAACCCCGTAAAAGATTTTCCATGCTAAGCTGATCCAAAGAAAAAGCCAGCTCCTTATCGTCAATATGGTCGAATATCCTTAAGTAACGGTCAAGAACATCAAAAGGAATATCAGGATCATAATGCCTACCAAGATACTCAAGGACTAAAGGCGCATTATCAGACTCAGGATCCAAAAGTTCCAATAAGTCATCCAAGAAACGAGAACCCTTGAAGCTGACAAGAAGATCAGCGACCTGTTCCACAGAAGCAGTATCAAGAGAATCACCTGCCTCCACAAGCTTATGATAAACAAGCAGAGCATCAGGACCAAAGACTTCCAAAGCATGCCTGACAGAAGGGTTCATCAAAGTCTCGATCTCACGGGTAAAAAGGTCGCCTGAAAAATCATTATCCTCACATAAAGAGACAAGCTCTTCAGAGACGATCTCCTGTGCAGGACCAGAGTATGATTCAAGCAGAGCAGCAACATCAGCGACGTAATCCAGCGAACGATCAAGCAGAAGCTCAACAGCATCAGAAGCATAAGCAATGATGGTGTCCTGAAAAGATCCGACCATAGAGATAACCGCTGAAATAATATCTTCAATGGGATCAACACTATATTCCGCAACCCGCCTTACAAGGTAATAAGCAGGCTCAAAATTCTCAGAAAACTTAAGAGCATCAAGAGAAGAATAAAACTTCTGACAAACAACCTCACCATAATGATCATATAATAAGCTTGTAACATCAGCAGCTTCTTCAGCAGACTCCTTACCGACAAATACTGCGAAAGCAAGAGTCTTACCAACAAGTTCCTGCTTTGCAGACCCAGAATCCCTCAAAACATCAACTTCTTCATCTAAACTCATCTTCAAGCACCTACAATGACCGCGACAATCGAAAGAAGATTCTCCAGATCAAGTCTCATAAGACTCCCCTCCATCGACAAGATGGATAAAATCATCAGTATTGTCCTTAAGAAGATCATATGCTGAAGAACACCACTCATAAAGTATCCTAACCTTCTGTTCGTAAGATTCACCATAGCTTAATTTTTTGGAAAGCACATCAAAGAATAAACTTTTAGCTTTCTCCTGAAGACCAGCATCCTTTAGCTTATAAGGATTGAACGAATGATCGCCAAAAATATCAGTCAGAAGACTATAAGTATCGACAATCATCTCGATAGCACCATAGTCAAGGATCAGCGACGAAGCATCTTCATCACCAGGCAGCACATCTTCACCAGCCTCTTTGCACATATAATCAGCAAATAAATCCTTAATACGCGGGTAAATATCTGCGAGATAAATATTCATCTTTGAAGGATCAAGGCTCTTATCAGAGAAATCTATCTTTTTGACCATAGTTTTCCAATCCAGATTCTTTTTCACAAAAAAACTGACAGAACTTATCAATGACTCAAAGAAAGGCGCATCCCTGAACTGATGCAGATAATCAATCCTCGCCTTAAGATCGCTGAGACTATCTGCTTTAAGAGCAGAACTAAAAACATAAGGACTTAGCTGTTCAGAAGGAAAAGACATCAAAGAAACAGCAATTTTCCGTATATCATCTAACATGCCCCTGCTACGGTTGTCGAAAGAATAATCCTGAGCAAGCTCAAAAAACAATCTAGGGGTAGACTCAAAATAAGAACAACAAGCCTTCACTTCCTCAAGTTCAAATAACTCTATAAACCGTTCAATAGAACCCTCAACTTTATGCCAAGGGGTCCAGGGTCTTATAGACTCCTGAAAAAGATATTCGTGATGATCAAAAAATACATCTATAAGATGTTTAGTCAAAGAATCAGAAACGCCAATAGCACCCGTACTTTCTGGCAAAGAGGACTCTGAAGAATCCTTTGAAATAGCTTCGCGCAATAGTCCCATAAAAAATATTACCTGCGGCATATAAGAATTTCCTAAGATATCAAGGACTTTTCTTACATGAGAATCACCCACATCCTTGACGATCATAGCTAATTGGGGCACCAGATCAGCAACTCGTACGCCTATATTATTAAAATGACTGGTCCTTAACATATCAACAGTATAAATCACTGTATCACGATCAGCATAACTAAAAAAATCACAGATCTTAGGACCAACCTTATTGATAGCAGAGACATAGGGCAATAAGAGGGACATGGCTTTATCCAACATCTCAGGATCATCAACCCAAGTATCAGCAACATGGACCAGAATATCAGCAGCATATTCCCGACCAGTGTAATCATAATTTCCGACGACACGAACCATAGCAGGATCCCTAAAAGGCTTGACCAGCCTTCTGATATTATCCTCGTCCAAGAAAAACTCAAGAGACTTAGAGCCTATCCTTCTCTCAAGCGCATTAGTCTTGGTCTTCTTGACAAAGCGTTTAATGGTAGTAGAGACAAAGTTTGAAGTCAGCGACTCAACAATCGCATCGATATCTGCCTTAGGGCGATCAGTCGATGCAAGAATAGGTTCAAATAATTCAGGAGAAACATTCACTCCTTCATAAGCTGAAAAAATCTTCTTAAGAGCGCGTGATAGATGAAACTTCCTGAATAAATCAGACTCGCGAACTCTTGATTCAAGCGATAGCTTAGCTTTCTTAAGATCTTTTTTCCACATAAAATATCTCCTCAAAATCCATAAACCTTAACATCTTTCCTAAAGCAGATAATTCTGTATAAATCTCCCGATAGTATAAGGAAGCTGACGAGGATCAGTAAGGATCTTCTTGTCAGTAGCATACTGGGTGATTATCCTAAACGCATCAATCTCAGTCTCATGAAGTTCCTCATTAGCTTTAGTAAGCAGATAAAAGACCTTGATACCAGACTCAACAACCTCCCGGATAGCCATTCCAGTATCAAAAGGTCCGGCCTCATAATCAATATCCGCAGGCATGGCATCAGCGATTAAGAAAAGCACCTTGTCTGAAACATCTTCTTCTTTAAGAAGAGAATGCACACCACGTATAGCTGCTCCGTCACGATTGCCATGTCTTGCTTTGATGCCATGAAGATGAGCAACTGAAGGGACCTCATAAATAATCGTATCACCATAAGACTGAAATACAAACATACGCTGCTTAACAGCATCAATCATCTCCAGGTCGGTCAGAGCAGTATAGGTACAAGCAACACCTATCTTCTCAAGATCAAAAACATTCATGTTCCTATCAGGAGCGATTATAGATCTTTGTTCAGGGACTATCTCATTACTGGTAGAACCAGAACCGTCCATCAAGAAATAAACAGCAAGGTCCAGCTTATTCATGAAATCAGCATCATAAAACCTTTGAGTAGAAGCAAACCGGTCATCCACTAATGCATAAGCAAGACCAAGAGGATTCAGCATCTGAGGAACCTGCTGCATAATCTCAAGCTGAACCTTATTAGGCTTTATAGCAAGAAACTGCTGAGTTATAGACTCGATAAGACCAGGATATGCATTACGTATACGCGATAACAAAGAATGATCAGACTTTTTAATCTTATCATAACGGATCTCAGTAGCTTTGACACGCTGATTATTCTCATTAAACTCATATATTATCCGACGAGAACGCTTAGTCCTTGAAGGATCAGGTTTATCATCTTGAGAGTACTCTCCTGAAAGACGCTTAGCATTGGCTTTTATACGCGCAAGAACAGCGTCCTCTATATCATCAAGTTCGTCAAGATCTTTCGGCTCATAAGCCGAAGCCTGTTCAAAATTATCATCCCATCCTTGACCTGCAGGATCATCCCAGCGGTAATCTTTGGAATTATCTTTATTGTGGTCTGAAGAAGATTGTGCATCAGAAGAACCTGAAGTCTCGGTTCGATCTGTCCCGCTATCTTTTGAATCCTTAGCGCCTCTCTTGTCTTTCGGAAAACTAAAAGCATCAAGTTCTTTCTTGAACTGAAGCTCAAGAAGCTCATAAATCCTGGGAAGAAGACGAACAGCATCAGTAACAGGCCTGAGCTTAAGATTGTGGGTCAGCCTTACCAGCTCATCAATCAAGCCACCATAATTATATATGCCTCTTTCCTGAAGCTCGGGAACAACCGGTTTAGAGAAGAACAACGCTTCTTCATTGAGAAGATCCTCAAGAGAGCTATAATGACCATTAATCTTAAGACGGGGTTCAGGATTTACTGTGATACATTCAGCAAGCGACATACCAATCTTTATCTTACGAAGATAAGCATTAACCAGGTTATTAAGATCTGCAAAACCTTCAGGAATCTTTTTGCTTTCAGAAGCCCCTTTGAATATAGAATCATCACCTGCATGCTCTCCTGATACGCTGATAGAATCAATACCAATGAAGGATCCTTTCCTGTACTGGCCTGAGATGCCTATCAGAACAGTGTTCATAAAATCCAGACTGACGCGGTAATCCGGACGGTGAGGCATCTTCTCACAAATATTATATTCAATCCTGAAATCCTCAATGATGTTGAAAAGACGTTTAGCAAAAGAGACATTACTGAAACCCTGGAAGATAAGGGAAAGTTTTATAGGCTCAAAACTTCCTTCAAGGATGTGCGCAGCTTCATGAATAAGAAAAGCCTTGTAAAGTGTTACATTCCTGTTCTGCTCCGTGATAAAACGATCATCAGGAAAGATATCGAGAGAAGCCTTAAGACGAATCTCAAACAGGTCAGAAGTATATTCAGTGCTTGAGCGCAAAAGACGAACAGAACCATAATGTGATCCTGGTCTAACATCGACAGAATTGCTCAACAAAGGGACACTCACACCTAAAAAATGTTCAATAAACTCGGGGCGCTCCATAAAATCAGATAACCTAATGCCAGGGGTATAAGCAGCATCAAGGATAGCTTCCAGTTTCTTAAGCTTATCTGATTTCGAGGACATATTTATCAAAACCCTTATGATTCATCACGAACTTCACAGTTTAGGCATTCATATACCATGAGTGCCATCAACCTTACGAGGAAGCAGACCAGCATCACGCGCGATAGTCTCAAGATACATCCTCTGAGTTCCTGATGTATTGATCTTTCTCTCACCCATAGCGCCATGACATATCTTCTCAAGAGTGTTATAGGCAGCTATCTGAGCTGCAGATCTAGCACTGTAATGGTTTCTAGCATCAGCATAGTCAAGAAAACCTTCCTGCACCATACGCTGATCAGGATATACGACAACCAAAGCATCACCTTTACGATGCTTCGTCGCTATGCTTACTGCTTCCTTAGCAAGAGTATCATAAAGATTATCACTGCCTCTCATTATGTTCCTGACAGCAGCAAGAAATACAAGGTAATTCTTGAAGAAAGGATCAAGATGTTCCAAAGAACTTATCAGATCCCTCTTTTGCGCACTGTCCTTGGTCGCACTTCTCTCAAAGAACAGGTAGGTCTTCTGCTTTTCCTGCTGTTCTTCATTGAGCTTATCACCTTTGGTCGTCAACCACTCACCGCCCTGCTTTTCAGTAAATATGTAAAGTCCGGTATCCTCGTCATAAAGCAGACCGCGTTCCTTAAGAGGGAGATCAAAATCAATACCTATCTTATTCAAAGAGATATAAGCTGAAAGCAGAGAATCAAGGTCCTCAAAATGAAAAGGACTAACCCTTGACTTATGCGATAAAGTAAAGTTATCCTTACCCGTCATGCTTTTCTTAGGGTTGAAGGTTTCTGCATATATCGTCTGTTCAGGTTTCCAACCATGCTTATCCCTAAACTCTCTGAGAGTCAGCTCATTACCTTCAGAGTCTGGAAGGATAAAATCAAGTCGATCATCAGTAAGAAACATTCCAAGCCACTTTTGTATGGTCTCAGGCATCTCAGAAGTCTCTTCATTAAGGAAGATACCGCCTTCTCTACAAGCACGCTTGAAAGCAGTGTCTGAATATGTTACGCCTTCTCCTGGCCGTACAATAGGACGACCTTCATAATGGAACGTCTGTTCATGCTGAGTACAAGTCCTGGAAAAAACAGGAACTCCCATAATATCAGCTACGAACCGTATAGCGGTAGATTTACCAATCCCTGGGTCTCCTGATAGAGATATATGTTTTTTCTGACCAAAAGAACGAACCAGCCACCTTATCTCGTCTTCTTCGGAAGTCCTTCCTTGATTAGCTATGTAAAAACGTTTATTTTCTCCATTCATCCGACATCTCACCTTATCTGGCTATTAAACTCTCAAAAAAGAGAATAATTTCTAATAATTTTACTTTTGTTGTTATAACTATTAAGTGGTGATAATGTTATTTGTATATAAAGGTTTTGTTCTGGCTCTGCCCAGGATAGCAGAAGCCCCTACGCTATCTTGCTATTGTTGCCAGCTTGCCGTTATAGCTGTTGGTTAAGAAATCAGCTTCTTCATGAAATCAAGACCTCTTTCTAGGAAAGTCAAAAAGATCAAAGCCTCATGCTCAGACATACCAAAATGTTCAGCAAACTGTTTTGGAGAGACCTTATCACCAGAAACCTGCGTCTTATGAGTAAGAAATTCAGAAATCTCCTCAGCCTTACGATCATCAGACAAAGAATATTTTTTTACAACAGAAAGAAACCTCTTATAATGAAGTTCAACATTGTCAAGATAAGACGGATCATCAGACACATCATCCGACGAATCAGCAGGGTAAGGTTTTTCTTTCATAAAACACAACAACAGCCAAGAGATATAAAAGATTTATGGCTCACAAGAAATAGAGAAACGAAGCCGCAGAGAGCATAGCGAGAATTCAAAGGAAAAATACTGCTGGAAGAATAT
>JALWQS010000045.1 GCA_027083015.1 Candidatus Woesearchaeota archaeon | reverse complement strand
ACCGTGCTATCTACCGGAACCTTGAGTCTTTGCAAAAAGAGCATTATATCTCTTATAAGAACAAGTCTTTATCTTTTACAAAAAAAGGCCGTCGCACTTATGATCTGCTAAGAAAAGAGCTTGATACCCTTAATAGGCTTTCAACAATTTTATCCTCTGCGAAAATAAATTTTAAAAGAAAAAAACAGACAAAATTAAAGTATGATTCCTGATCATTTCTCTCCTGTGTATTCGCAGCTTTGGTTACAATGTACCTGACCTGTCTTCCCATCGACTACTACTACAGTTTCATATGGTTGGGAATTTTTTTCTGCCACTACGAATGTCGCAAAATAATCCCCAACATCGGGGTTAAGGTATGAAGATACTAATTGAGCTCTCCCGCCTGAACTCATGAAATATGCATTGACATAATTTCTTGCATAGGTCTCTGCTTGTACTTTCTTGACTCCTGCGAGTTTGTTGGTTGGGCATTGTGCTTTATCTTGCACTTCTTTTCCATTGACACAGACATAGACCTTTTCAGGTCCTGAACATCCTGTGATAAAAGCCACTAATAAGCTGATTATTATGATAATTGCAAGACTTTTCATTAAATCACCTCTATATGACTGGCATCTTATTAATATTTAAAATTAACCTTGTATCTGTAGTTGGAGTTCTATTTTATCGGGGTTGTCAAAAAACTTAAAATTTATAAATGCCTGGCTTTTTCCTCTGAAAATCGAGAGGTAAACAGGTCTTGGCTCGTTTACGCTGGAGATGTAGATATTTCTGCATTTCTTTACTCTCAATGTGGAGGGATAAATATGGCAAGGATGCACTCTAGAGCTAAGGGAAAGAGTGGCTCTAATAAGCCTTTGAAAAGGTCTGTGCCTTCATGGGTACGCTATAATGCTAAAGAGGTTGAACTCCTTATAGGTAAGCTTGGTAAGGATGATGTGCCTCCTAGCAAGATTGGTCTTCTGCTTAGGGATAATTATGGTATTCCTGATGTAAAGACTCTTACCGGCAAGACGATAACCCAGATTCTTGCTGAGAAGAAGCTTTTGCTTGAAGTTCCTGAGGATCTCCGTAATCTTATCAGGAAGGCTGCTATGATCAGGAAGCATCTCGAGGAGAACCATAAGGATATGCCTGCTAAACGTGGTCTTCAGCTTACTGAGTCGAAGATAGCCCGTCTGGTAAGATATTACAAGAATACTAAGAAGTTGCCTGTAACTTGGAAGTATGATCCTAAGAAGGCAAGTACCTATTTGGATTAATTTTCCTTTTATTTTTTCTTTGGTTTATGTTATTCTCTGTTAATAGGTTTTTATAGATAAGTTTCTATGTGCTTCTAAGATCTTTATAGGAGTTCTCTTATCTTCTCTATGTGTTCTGCAACTTCCTGTCCTTTCTTTGTCAATGTGAGAAGCTTAAGTCTTCCTTGTTTATCAAAGGTGATAAGATCCGCATCAAGCATGTCTTGAAGAATTTTTACGACGTGAGAGTATGTGCAGTCAATCTGTTTTGCTAATGAAGAAGCATAAATGTCGGATTTGATAGCATTTAAAGTTACGAGCATCATGGCTGGTTTTTCCCTGAAGAATATGTTAAAAACTTGTTTTTTCTTTGGTTCTTTCTTTACCATCTGGCGACCCCCAAATATTATATATTTAATAATAATGGTTAAGATATACCTATTGCGTAATATATGTGCTAAACTATATAGGGAAACGGTTGTTTATATATTTTTCCTTTTTTTATGTTCTTGTTTTTATGTTTATTTCTCGTCGGATTCCCCTCGATAAGATTGTTATTCTATGGTCTTGTTCGGTTTTCATAAAATATATAAGACGCCCCTTTTTTTTACGTATGATGGTAGGTTCAAATAGGCCCGGTTTCTGCAGTGCAGATAATTTTGGTTCCACTAAGCCCGATTTATCATCTGTTAATAATCTGAAGCTACGAGATGAGCATAAACGATACTTATTTCCTTACGCACATATGCGTCCTATTCAGAAAGATTTGATACTTAAGGTTGTGGAAGTTATATCTGGCCGTAAACACCTGATTGTTCATGCACCTACCGGTTTAGGGAAAACAGTGGCTACTTTGGCTCCGGCACTCAAGTATGCTATTGATAATGGTAAGAAGGTGCTTTTCCTTACTTCAAGACAGACGCAGCATCTAATAGCTATTGATACTCTTCGTGCGATCAAGGATCGTTTTGATCCTGGTTTTACTGTTGTTGACATTATAGGTAAGAAGTGGATGTGTTCTGAGCCGGGCGTTGAACGTCTTTATTCTAATGAGTTTACTGAATTTTGTAAGAAGCAGCGTGAGGAGAACAAATGTGAGTTTTACTCTAAGACTAAGAAGGGCCTTAAGCTGACGACTGAAGCTAAATTGGCTTTGGAAAGGATACGTAAGCAGAGTCCTTGTCATGTGGAAAAGGTTAAGGAAATCGCTGAAGAAGAGGGCGTTTGTGCTTATGAGATATCTTCTGCTTTAGCCAAGGAATCTCAGGTTATTGTAGCTGATTACTATTATGTTTTTAATCCTAAGATTCGTGATCTTTTTTTCAGTAAGATAGATTTGGATCTTTCTGACTGTATTGTTATTGTAGATGAAGCTCATAATCTTCCTGATCGTATTCGTAAGCTTATGACTGTGCGTCTTACTAATAACATCATAAAACGTGGTATTTCTGAGGCTAAGAAACTTGAGGACCCTGATCTAATCTCTCTTCTTTCAAGGCTTCAGGATGTTCTTAATCATTTTTCTTCCGATCTACGATCCGGTTCTGAGAAGATTGTTTCTAAGCTTGCCTTCATTGATCTTGTGTCTTCTTTTGTTGATTATGATGAGTTTGTCGCTTCTCTAGATCTGGCAGCTCAGATTGTCCGTAAAGATGAGAAACAATCTTACCTTTCGTCTATTGCTTCCTTCCTTGACTCTTGGAAAGGTGATGATGAGGGTTATGTGCGGTTGGTTTCTCAGTCTGAATCTTCTGCCGGTTCATTGACAACTCTGTCTTATAGATGTTTGGATCCTGCGACTGTTACCCGTTCTATCATTGATAGCACTCACTCCACTATCCTGATGTCTGGAACCTTGACTCCTACCTCTATGTATAAGGATCTTCTTGGTTTTCCTGAGGATGTTGTTGAGGTTGAGTATGCCAGTCCCTTCCCTGAGAAGAACCGTCTTAGTCTGGTGGTTCCTGAGACTACTACTAAGTATTCTATGCGCAGTCCTGACCAGTTTAAGCGTATCGCTCATATGCTGGCTCGTCTGACTGATCTTGTTCCTGGAAACTCAGCAGTTTTCTTCCCTAGTTATTATCTTCGTGATCAGGTCTATAAGGATTTTGTTTCTTTGGCTAAGAAGACTGTTCTTCTTGAAAGGTCTGAGATGACTAAGGAGGATAGGATGGAGTTTCTTGAGAATTTTAAGGCTTATCAGAAGACTGGCGCAGTTCTTTTTGCTGTTGTTTCTGGTAGTTTTGGCGAAGGTATTGATTTTCCTGGTGATCTTTTGAAGTGTGTTATTGTTGTTGGTCTTCCTTTGCAGACTCCTACTCTTGAGACTAAGAAACTGATAGAATATTATGATATGAAGTTTGGTAAGGGTTGGGATTATGGTTATGTAACTCCTGCCTTTACTAAGTGTTTGCAGAGTGCTGGTCGTTGTATCCGTAGTGAGACTGATCGTGGTCTTGTTGTTTTTCTTGATGAGCGTTTTGCTTGGAACAATTATTTGCGTAAGTTTCCTTCTGATTGGGATATTAAGATAAGTAAGCATTTTGAGGAGCGCATATCTGATTTCTTTGGTCTCTAGGCTTATGTTCTTATTTTTCGAGAAAATAATCCAATATACATTTTACCACACCAATATAACTTTTAGTAACTTTTATATACTAGTAGATATATTACTTTGAATGTTATAATGTTTGTATGTGAGGCGAATATGGTATTATTGTTTGATCAATTTCATCTACCGGATGATATATTCCAGATTGTCTTTGCTACTGAACAGCAGGCGATTGTCGGAAAACTTCTTCTTGAAGAGTTCAAAAGGAATGATAATGAGCTTGGAAAGACTGAGATGAGTCTCTTTGCTAATCGTCTGCATGAAGGTGTTATTATAGAGATGAGTGAGGATCTTGGTATGGTCAAGCGTCCAAAAAAAGTTCAGGTCTCTTATAATAAGAGACAGTTTTATGATCGTATCTTGACTCCTATGAAATCTATGGGTATGGTTGATTATGATATGTACAAGAAGAAATACATGGTGTCAGATAGGTTTAATCAAGCACTTAAAACTATAGGTGTGATGTGGTTGCATGAGATAGGCAAGAAATGATATTTTCATAATATATTGGGCTTCTCATTTGGCCTTATTCTAAACCACCACCCCCAGAACTGAGAAGCCCAATATTTCCTTTCATCATTATTAGCGCTTTATGGGAGCAATATTTTATTATCAGATGGTTCATTGGTGGTTTTATGGATATGATTGATGAAAGACAGGCAAAGCGGCTCTTGAAAAGATACTCCTCTTCCAAGAACGATTTTGATGCGGTTCTTAGGCATTCTCTTGCTGTTCGTAGATTGGCTTTATCTCTCGCAAGGAAGATTAATCATAATCCAAAGAACCCTCGTAAGCTGGATGAGCATTTCATCTCTGTAGCTTCTATCCTGCATGATATCGGTCGTTTTAAGGTTCCTCCCGGGAAAAATAGCATCATGCATGGTTTTGTTGGTGCTGATATCCTTAGAAAGGAGGGTCTGGATACTCGTTACGTGCGGGTTTGTCAGACGCATATGGGTGCGGGCATTCTGGCTTCTGATGTTCGTCGTCTTAAATTGCCAGTACCTGTTAAGGATTACTTGCCACGAACTATGGAGGAGAAGGTCATCTCTTATGCTGATAGTCTTATCTATCATGATAAGGAGGTCTCTTTTGCTTCTGTTTGTCATAGATGGAGAGAAGAGTTAGGTCCTAGGTATGAGCGTATGTTCATAGGCTTGCATGATAGTATCCAAAGATGGCTGGGTTCAGCTCCGCAAAGATCGTGATTGCTATCTGAGATACTTTTTAATATTTGAAAGATTTTGGAATTTTTAATCATTATTTGTGGTGTTTTTGTTTATCATGGGTGTTAATATGGTAGAGACCGAAGAACTGTTAGTGAAGGTATTGTCTGTTAAACGTATAGGTGATGTCCCTTCAGACATAAAGGATGGTTATGTCTACTTTGATGTTTCTTTGGATGTTAATGGTCGTTCTATTAGTATCAAGAAGAAGATTCGCTTGGATAAGCCTGATAAGATGCTTAATAAGTTCTTGTCTAAGATTCTTATGCTTGCTGAAGAGCGTTATAAGGAAATGAAGTATTTTGTTGCTGATAAGACCCCTCCGAATTATTTTATTACTTCTCTTATTAATCGCAAGGCTGCTGCAGAGTTTCTTTATATTTTGTTTGAGGAGATTGACCAGTTTGTCAAGACAGGTAAGTTTGAAGTTTTAGCTACTGATAAAGTGGCTCTTTGATCAGATGATTTAAGGCATATTCCTTTGGTTCTTCTGCTTTCATCATGGTTATATTGATAACTTTTTTAAATGACCTATCTACTTTTACCTTGAAGATTTTATGATGCGCTGGTGAGATATCTATTTTGGTATCTTTTTTGTGCTATTTGTGATGTGGTGTTTATGGATGAAGTGATGGTTATTATAAGAAAGCATGCGCTTAAGAATGCAGTAAGTTTTAATGGTAAGGCTAATCCTGGTAAGCTTGTAGGTAAGGTTCTTCAGGATCTTCCTGAGTGGAAATCAAAGACTAAAGAGCTTATGCCTTTGATAAGGTCTGTCGTTGATTCTGTTAATTCTTTGTCTGTTGAGGATCAGCGTGCTGAGCTGGAAAAGGAGTTTCCTGAGATGCTTGAGAAGAAAGAGGCTCGTCGTAGGGAATTATTTGAGTTTCTTGGTATAAATGATGGTGATGAGGTGATAACAGCTTTTCCTCCGGGTCCTGAAAAATACCCTCATATAGGTCATGCTAAGGCTTGTCTGTTGAATTTTATGCTGGCGCGCAAATATGGTGGCAAATTTATTCTTCGGTTTGAGGATACTAATCCTAAGACGGTTAAGGATATCTTTTATGACATCATGCAGAAGGATCTGCGTTGGCTTGGTATTGAGTGGGATGATCTTGTTTATGCTTCTGATCACATGGAGAGGTATTATGATTATGCTAAGAAGGTCATCTCTGAGGGAAAGGCTTATGTCTGTAACTGTGATCCTGATAAGATCCGTCTTTCACGTTCTAAGGGTGTTGCTTGTGATTGTCGTTCTCGTAGCCCCGAGGAGAACCTGGAACTATGGTCTGCTATGAAGGACACCCCTGAAGGTCATGCTATTGTTCGTCTTAAGATTGATCTTTCTCACCAGAACACCACGATGCGTGATCCCACTATATTCAGGATTATTGATGCTGAACATCCTCGTCTGGGTAAGAAGTATCGTGTTTGGCCTAATTATGATTGGCAGAATGCTATTATGGATGGTTTTTTAGGTGTTACTCATCGTCTTCGTTCTAAGGAGTTTGAGCTTCGTTCCGAACTTCAGGGATACATACAGGATATGCTGGGACTTCCTCGCACTACAACTTATGAGTTCGCTCGTTTTAATCTTAAAGGTGTTGAAAGTTCTGGTCGTGTTATCCGTGAAAAGATTGAGAACGGTGAGCTTTTGGGTTGGGATGATCCTTCTCTTACTACTATTGCTGCTTTGCGACGTCGTGGTTTTATTCCTGAGGCTATCCGTAATTTTGTTGTCTCGACAGGCATCACTAAATCAGAATCAACTCTTACCTGGGATGACCTGATTGTCCATAACAGACGTCTTCTTGATGCTTTGGCTGATCGTTTCTTCTTCATTGCTGATCCTGTCGCTTTGACCATTAAGGGTGCCCCTCAGCAGGATGTTGAGCTCGATCTTCATCCTGATCGTCCTGGTGGTCGTGTTCTTTCTTGTCATGAAGAATTTTTTGTGGCTAAGGCTGATTTAGCGTCTTTGGAGAGCGGTAAGCTTTATCGTCTTATGGATTGTCTTAACTTTCGTAAGTTAGAGGACGGTAGTTTTGAGTTTGTTTCAACGAGTGTTGATGATTATAGGAAAAATGGTGCTAGGATTTTGCATTGGCTTCCTAAATCTGACCATATGGTCGGTGCTGATGTTTTGATGCCTGATAAGACTCTTGTTTCTGGATTTGCTGAACCTGATGTTGTTCGTGTCAAGAAAGGTGCGGTGATCCAGTTTGAGCGTTTTGGTTTTTGTCGTCTTGATGAGAAAT
>JALWQS010000044.1 GCA_027083015.1 Candidatus Woesearchaeota archaeon | reverse complement strand
GGATTCAACTATAATCTCGCCAAACATGCTTACATTTCGTACATTTCAAAAACTTAGTCTCAGCTTCATCACCAGCACGAGTCTGGACAAGCCAGTAATAAGCCTCATCATTACCGCATTTAGGGCATTTCTCTTTAGTGATAGGAAGAGTTTCAATATCCTTATCAACAACCTCTACCTTAACCTCCTCCTTCTTTTTCTTCTCATCTTTCAAGGAGCTCTTATCAGTGTTCTCAGTAGAGTAACCGCAAGAGCAGGTAAGGATAGTCTTACCATTCTCATCTTTCTTAGGAATAAGTATAGCACCGCATTTCGGACAAAACATAATATCACCTTATAACATTTCATCAAAATCCATCATCAAAACCAAATAACGCTGTTTTGATAACAAAAACCAAAACTTTCAAAGGACAGATCCCATAAGCTGAAGCAACTTCACAAAGATAATCTTGATGTAACCAAGCAACGGAATCCTAAAAACAGCTTTACCAAGATAATTCTCTTCAGGAATATAACTCTCAAAATAAAAACTGCCAATGTTATGATCACCTTTAGTAGAGTAAACATAACTACCCTCAATCTTACGAGCACTTATGACCCTATGAATGATTGGGTCAGGACGATCGGCCATATAGACGATAACATCGCCTTTCCTGATCTTATCAGGAGAAGTACCGTAAAGGATCATGATATCGCCCTTATTAAAACCATTCCTGAAGGGATACTGAAGGAAATCCTCTTTAGAGATACCAAGCTGTTTGTAATACTCTCCCTGAGTACAGGTCCAACCTTTTGAGCAGACAGCTCCAGAAGACCACCAAGCATCAAAGTCGCCATCATGCTCCATAGAAGAAGAGACAACAGCAACAATGGGGTAAGAGGTGGAAAGAGCCCAACCAAGACCGGGATATATCAGGAACTTGATGATAAGAAATGCAAGAATAACATTCACAAACCAACTAGCCCAAGAATCATCTTCCCAGAGGAAATACCATATCTTCTTCCAGGAATACCTGCCTTTATGGCTCCGCTTATGAGAACTGCTTCTGCTGGAATCACCAGATCTGCGTATCTTCAACCTCGGAGAGGGCTTCTTTGTCGTCATGACATTGTTTTTCAGATAGATTAATATAAAGGTTTTGGTTTTAAAGGAACAATAAAGCCACACACGCAAAAACGATGTAAAAACCGGATAAACAGGCTCTAAAGCACAGAACAAAAACAAGCACTATGAGATTCTGCCCAAGATGCGGGAAAAAAGGAATAAAAGGAGACTTCTGCAGCGAATGCTATCAAAAGGAACTGGGGTTAAAATTCAAGGATATAGAAGCATGGAAATGCGAAAACTGCGGAAGATACTTCATCAACAACAAATGGAAAGAAGTAGCCAGCGATGAAGCAGGAATCATAGAAACCGCGCTATCAAAGATAAAAAATCCAAAGAAAATACCCCTGAAGATCACGCCCATCTACAAGGAGATACAAAATAAACCAGGACTGAAAAATCCTATAGAGATAGAGGTAAAAGCAGAAGGACAGGAATTCCTACTGCCGGGAAACGTATTCGTGAAGTCATGTCCAAGATGTTCAAAAAAAGGAACAAAATATTATGAAGGAGTCGTGCAACTGAGGAACATAACGCCAGACCTGGAAAACTTCGTCAGGCAAGACCTAGCAGGAGCAGAATATCAAGGAGTACACATAGCAAAACAAGCTAAGAAAAAAGATTCCTGGGATATCTGGCTGACCTCAAAAAAGTACATGAGACAGCTAGGAAAGAAACTCAAAGAAAACTTCAACGGAGAACTCGTTGAGAGCGCAAAACTCTTCACAAGAAACAAACAGACAAGCAAAGATGTCTATAGGTTAAACATACTTTTCAGACAAAGAAAATTCAAAGTGGGAGATATAATCACCTACCGAGGAAAGAAGATAAGGATAAAGACGGTGGGAAAAAGAGCATCAGGAATAGACATAGACACAGGAAAAAAACAGTTTGTAGAATAATTATTGAAAATCTCGTTAGAGATTTGCAAAGAGTTTAATACTCCGTCCTTTAGGGCGAGATTTTCAATCCCAAAAACTCGCCGTTAAGCGAGGGTCGTTAATACCCCAACCTTTAGGTCGGGGATAGACCCAAGTGGCGAGTTTTTGTTATATGGCACTTCGTGTCAGGAACAAAGGTGAGACTATGATAAAATCAAAGATAAGAACAATACCGGACTATCCAAAACCAGGCATAATGTTTAGAGACATAACAACACTGCTTCAGGACGCACAAGGTTTCAGAAAAGTCATAGATGAATTCGTGCAACATTACGTGGGAGAAGATATCGACGCAATCGCAGGCATAGAATCCAGAGGGTTCATACTAGCAGGCGCAAGAGCGCACCAGTTAGGCAAATCACTTGTCCTGATAAGGAAGAAAGGAAAACTGCCCTGGAAAACAGTAAGTCACGAATATGAGCTAGAATACGGGACCGACACCATAGAGATGCATACCGACAGCATAAAACCAGGACAAAAAGTAGTGATAATAGACGACCTCTTAGCAACAGGAGGAACAGCTCTCGCAGCAGCAACACTGGTGGAAAAACTCGGCGGAAAAGTAAAGGAGTTAGCGTTCATAATAGACCTGCCAGACGTAGGAGGAAAGAAGAAGATAGAAGCTGCAGGGTACAAGCAATTCTCACTGGTAGAGTTTGAAGGTGACTGAAAGTCTGAAAGCGACCGAAAAGAGCATTAGGTGCTCATATTTTTCTCTTCTTACAGATAGCAAGATTGTCTAGCAGACCTATACAACACAAGTTTATAAACCTCTAAGCCATAATATAATCTGTCAAAAAAGACAGAACGCAAGAAAGACAGCCAAGAAACAACAGGTGTTTTACGTGTCAAAGATAACAAAAACAATACTAGCGTTAGCTATGCTCTACGCAGGAGCAAAGACAGGAACCTGCAATATAGCACCCAGACCATACGACAGAATGATAAGAAAAGCAGAAAACTACTATACGCAAACAGCAGAATACATCGTGAAAACAACCTATAAGACAATCAGAGAAAGCTATGAACAAGAGGGGCTAAAACAAAAACAAGCAAGGTAAAAATAAGGTAAAACAAGGAGGTGTCAAAGACGGACTCGTACAGAAAAGCGCAATACATAAGAAGGAAGATGGCAGTAAACAGCACGATAAGAAAGGTCAAACAGTACGCGTTCTTAGGAGCAGCAGCACTAAGCTTCGCCTACCTTTCAGACCAATGCAATGCAAGCACCAAGATAGACAAAGGAGTATCAAAAGTAAGACAAGGCATAGAATACATAGTCGAGAAAGAATGAACAAAAAGACAGGAACCCAATTTGAGAAATTCGTGCAAGAACTGCTGATGAAAGAAGGATACAAAGTGAAACACAACATCATGTATCACAAAAGAAAAGAACCAAGACGCAGATGCCAGATAGACCTTGAATACAAGACAGGAATACTGTTCTCAAGAAAGACAATCATAGAATGCAAATACGTAAGCCCCGGAAACTCCATTGATTTCCTAAGAGCATACATACAGCTAGGAGAAGCTATGCTATTCACAGGAGCAGACACAGCAATGCTGGCGACCAACGCAAGAATCAAGGACAAAAAAAGAAAAGAAGCACGTTATAAGATAATGATCTACGACAGGGAAGACCTTTCCCGACTGGCAAGAACAGAAGATCTTGAAAAAAGGATTAGAGAAACAGCATACGAGCCAGCGAAAGATAACAGGTTCATACATCGTTACATATAAAGAGCAGGAAATGCTCATGAACAATCACATTCACGTGACACGTGATAGGTCCGAACACCTGGAGGAAGGCCTGCCGAGGTTTTCCTCCACCATGATCAAGATACAGTAAGCCAGACAAAAAACCAAGACGAAGACAAGGTAGCGGGAGCTATGACCTGCGGAGGTATCAAAATGAAACCAGAAAACGAAATGACGCCAAGACTTCAGGAAAGAAGCACAACAGAAGAAAAAGAAGCTGTAAAGACAGGAACAAGAAAAACAACAAGAACGAAGAAAGAAGGATCCTTAAGGGAAGTGGTAGCAGACATCGTCGAAGATCTGGGAACAGACAGTAAAAATATGAAAGATGTGCAGTCTTCAGAACATCCAACTTTTGAACTTGACTACCTGAACAGGAAATACGGAGAAGACAACATATTGCCACAAGAACCAGAAGCCCTGTACGCAGAAGCAGAACGCAGAGGACTATTAGACCCTGTCAACAGGTTAGCAGATACGATATTCACAGATGCACTCACAGATATCTCCGAAAACCAGCTCATGCTCATGAGGTACGCAACCGGGGGAGAACAATTATACATGAAACTAGCAAAGTTCCTGCCAGAACGTATGAGAGAAAAAGTAGATAGTTCGGTAGCAGAAAACATCTCAAGAGACCTCATACCAAGGATGGAAAAGAAATGGAAAGCAGGCATAAAGTACTTCGAGAAGAAGATAGGGACATTCAAAGCAAAAAAAGCGTCACTTGAACATGAACGCATAACACTGGGACATGATATCCTGCTTGCTGATCAGGCAGCAGTATCAGCAGAAGAAGAAGTGAGCAAACTGGAACTAGAACTGGAAGAGCTGGAAAGAGACCACGACATGGCAGTACGGAACAATATAGAAACCATGTACCCGTCGATAATAGAGAAAAAGATAAGCACATCCACACAACTTGATACAGCAAGATACAGAGTGATAAGCCTTGCAGACTCATTACGACGGTTAGAACAGAAGAAAGAGCAATGCGACGTAAAACTATCAGCATATGCTATGGCAATAGCAAGACTGCAAAGCGTAAGAAGAGAATACAACGAGATGTGCCTGGACCTTGAGACCATGACAAACTATGACCAGGATCTTGCACCACTACTTAACCAGCAGGATCCAGACTCTGTAAAAGAAGCATTAGGAACAGTCGACGACATAGAATACGTAAGGGCTGAGAAAAAAAGAAAATTGGAAACTCTGGAGTCTGAACTCAGCAAGATGTCAGTAGAAGGAAGAACAAGAGCAAAAGGCAAAGGTCTGGAACTTAGACTTCCCTCCTATGAATCTATACAGGAAAGAGAATACAAAGAATCGGTCAGATATCTTGAGAAGAGAAGAAAAGGAAAACAGTGAGGAGGAGAGAGATATTGCCTGAGAACATCTTTGAGAATGAAGAGCTGAGAAGGATAGACCAGATCATTCAGACCTATGTCATTGAGGAAACATACAGGAGAGAAGAAACAACAAAAAGAGAGGAAGTGAAGAGAAGCGACATAAACAGGAAGGAGAGAAATGGAAGTGGCCGATCAACAAGCTCAACTACAGACAGCATAGAAGCTCTAATAACAATATACGAAGACCTTGAAGACATAAGAAAGTACGCTCCGCAAAATTATCGGAGAGTAGAAAGATACCTGAGCAAAGCGACGAAAGTACAACATAAGAAGCTTGAGAAAGAATTCAGAAGCTTAGAAGCACTGGCGCAAGAATGCGAATTCAGAGGACATTTTGAAAAGACAGAAGAACAAGCGATCAGGGTACTGGAGCGCTATACTGCTCTGAAAAATATAACGGGAAGAACCACAAGAGAACTAGAAACATATTCTAAGTTCATCAGAGAACTCAGAAACCTTGATGAAAAACTGGAAAGTATAAGCAGCGAATTTAGAAGATTGATCCAGGATAAAAATGATAGCGAAATACTCGCAGCCTTTGCCAGCGATGCAAAAAAAGGACTGCTGGGGTATTATGAGAAGATGCTTCCAAGAAGAAAAAGAAAGACAGCGATCTACACAGACAACAGCTCATTCATAAAAAAAGATGCTTTCCTGTATGATATAGAACAAGCAATAAGCGAAAAGAAGAAAGAAGAAAGGCACAAGAAAACAAGAGAAAAAGAACCGACCACCTTATCAGAGCAGAAGCGTGAGATCAATAGAAGACACACAGATACCAAAGATCCTCAAAGAGAAGAAGGTCGTGCAGAAAACCGACAGAACTACCAATTATATATCGTCGAGCAACACATCAATGGAGCATACGGGGGCAAGTTCGAAGAACGACTGGACAATGCATCAGAAGCAGCAAAGAACATAAGGATCACAGGACAGGAAGAGATAAAGAAGATAGAAGAACTGATAGAGATAATCAACCTGCTGCCGGTAGCAGAACATAAAAGAAGAAAGACGATAAGATCGCTGGAAAAAGCGAAAAGAAAAGCAAAAATCAAGAAGCAGAAGATTAAGCTTCCTGCTCCTCAGCCTGTTTACCGTTCATCTCTATTATCGGAGTAAGGCCGAACTTTTTCTCGTCGTGAATGACAGATTTTATCAGCTTAAGATAATCCTTAGCACCATTGCTGCTACGAGCGAACTTAAACACAGACTTCTTCCTGTTAGGAGCTTCCCTAAGCTTAGAATTCATCCTTATAGGATCAGAAATGTTCGTGTAGAACTCGCTCTGCATCTGAGCCAAGACCATCTTGGAAAGCCTTGTCCTAGTATCATGCATAGTAGGGACCACCTTGCTGATGATGATATCATGATCAAACACCTCATTCATCTTCTGCAGGACCATGATCATCTTACGCAAAGCATCAAGACCCAACTCATCAGTACTTGCAGGAATGATAGCCTCGCCAGCATAAAGCATAGCATTCTGGTTCAACAAGCTAAGACCGGGAGGACAATCCAGAAGGACATAATCGTAACCCTTAAGTCCCTGGAGTTTTCTCTTAAGAACAGTTTCCCTTCCGGGCTCTCCAGCGATTATAAGTTCAGCCTTTGCCAGAGTCTCGCAAGAGGGTATCAGGTCTATGTTATGATCAACCCTCCTGATACATTCCTGGATCTCAGGGTTCTCTATCAGAAGATTATAAAGATCCTTATCACTCTCGATGCCTAAAGCAGTAGCCAGGTTTCCCTGAGCATCAAGGTCAATCATAAGAACACGCCGACCTTCTTTTGCAAGGCCATAAGCAAGATTAATAGTAGTAGTTGTCTTTCCAACACCACCTTTTTGATTTATTATACAGATCTTTCTCATGTAATCACCTATCACCAGTTTTATGTTTTATACATTTACCAAACTATGCGTTTCTAAATCTCGCCTCTCAATCCTCGCCAGTGCTTCCTACGGCACCAAACATGACTGATTACAACCAATATCTAACCTCTCCCAGAAGGAGCGAAAACAAGGATTTTGAGGTCTTATTTAAAACATTTGGTTAAAAAGAAGCAGATTTATAAATCAAAGGCATGTTAATGGTAATTATTCTTACTTATCAATTTAGCATTTAAAACCAACAACAGTTTTTCAAAAAGAA
>JALWQS010000043.1 GCA_027083015.1 Candidatus Woesearchaeota archaeon | reverse complement strand
GTAAATGATACTGCTCTTAGTGACTTAGAAGCACTAGAGGCTTGTAACAGCGTTAATTATGCACCTCTCAAGAATCGTTCCAAACGTTTTTACACAGACGTTTTTTTAAGGTCTGTCTTTTCCTCTTTTTAGCTCTTTTTTCATAAGATTTTATGTCTTTCCTAAGTTTTAAAAGCCCTATCAGTTCCTCAATGATTACTCCCGGTATTCTTCTCCACGGGAATACATTTGTACTGCCAATCTTTCTTTTATAATGTGTGACTGGTACTTCTTTGATCTTAAACTCTTTCTTGTGCGCCCTAATAACTAATTCTGATGTAAAATATGTTAGACAGCCGATTTCATCTAAGCAGGATCTCAACACTTTTTGATGTATAAGTCTAAATCCAGTATCCATATCAACGTAAGGTACTTTAAAAGTCCTTCTCAGAAGAAAATTGAATCCTTTAGATAATATTATCCTGTGTAGCGGATCTTTTCTTTTTTTCTTGATTCCTAGTATTATATCATATTTTTTTATATGTGGTAGAAGCCTCCAAAAATCTTTTGGTGAAAACTGATAGTCCGAATCTACTAGGAAAACCCATTCGTTTTTTGCATGTCTTAACGAGTCAATGACTGCTTTTTGGTAACCCTTCCGTTCATTGGAAGTATATACTCTTATTGGCAATTTTTTTTCAAGTCTGTGCAGGATTTCTTTTGTTTTATCTTTACTACCATCTTCTGCAAGTATCATTTCAAAGTTTATTTTCCCTTTAAGTTCATCATAATAGTTTTTCACTGTTTTTTCGATTATTTCTTCTTCATTATATACTGGAAAAACTACTGATATTTTTGTTTTATTTTTCTTCATTCTTCAACCTTCTTGTTTCTTTAAAAGCAAAAAATAGCGGGCTTGCTATCCATATTAGTTGGGAATAATCAATATCAAGCCTTATAAAGTACATTATTCCAAGGAATAACCCTGCCGAAAGGCTGGTTGCTAGGTATAATTGTCTTTCTTTCTTTATTCCCGCATACCCTATAATGAAAAATAAGATCATGATTGTAATTGTAATTATTTCTGCTCTGCATCTATTAGGAAACTGTTTCAATAAAGGATTTTTTTCAACTAAAAATTTTCCAGAGTCATTACCGAAGACGCTTTTCAGCATCTTTCCCCCCCACATCATATAAAAAGGCATGAACAGCATCAAAGAAATGATTACTGCTGTAAGACTTAGTTTGATAACTCTTCTCCATGTTGCTTTTTTTAGAAATACTCCTATAAAAGGTGTGCTCATAACTAGGAATATTGGGCGAGTAAGAAATGCGCATACCATGGTTATTGCGACCCAGATATCCTTTTTCTTTTTGGCGAGATAAATAGCAAGAAATAACAATGATATGCCCACTAAGAGGTCATTCAAGCCAATAATATCAAATATGATAATAGGGCTTCCACCAAACAACAAACTTACTAAAAGTTTATTTTTTACGTTTTTATATCTCTTTAATAATAAAAACAAGATAACCACGTATGCTAATACCTCTTGGTATGCGATATTTCCTATAAGATAGAATGGTATTGCGAATAATATTGTGAAAGGCAGGACATTCACTCTTCCTATCGCTTTTTCTTTATGATCCGGAAAGACTACCCACCACGTTGCATCATAAGGTGTTTTTCCCTCTATCACTTTTTGAGAAGTAGCTATTAGCATGTTGTTTCTATCGATTCTCCCGGCATATTTCGGAGCAATAAACTGAATGATTATTATTTGAGATATTATGGTGCTTATAATGACTAAATAAATAACTATCTTCATAGTTTTCTTTCCAAACTTTATCTTTTGGATAATAATTTTAAGTCCGATGACTAAAGTTATATAAGCTATCACCAATAAAGCTCCAAAATATTTATAGATTAATATTGATGTTAAAAAGACTAATAATATGAGAGGATAAATATTCCAGTTCTCCCCAATAAGAAATCTCTTAATCTCTATAATCTTCTTTTTCACTTTCATAACCTTTCTGAACCATGTTTTATTAATAAAGATATTGGTCTCCTAGTCACCTTCAGATTATTTTTTTCTATAATAACATTTATATATACATCCTTTGTTCTGTCTGTTGGGTGCTTAAAAATGTCGATTTTCAAAGATTCAACAATATTGATAACTGGCGGTACTGGCTCTTGGGGTCAGGAACTTACTGCTCAGCTTTTGCGAGATCATAACCCTAAGGAGATTCGTATCTTTTCTCGGAATGAGCTTAAGCAGGTTGAGATGAAACATTCTTTTAATGATCCTAGGCTTAAGTTTATCATTGGTGATGTTCGTGATATTAAGCGTTTATCGATTTCTATGCGTGGTTGTGATTTTGTTTTTCACATGGCTGCTCTTAAGCATGTTCCTGTTTGTGAGGAGAATCCTGATGAGGCTGTTAAGACTAATGTTCTTGGCACTCAGAATGTTATTGAGGCTGCTATTAATAATGATGTCAAGAAGGTTGTTGATGTTTCTACCGATAAGGCTGTTGATCCTTTGAATCTTTATGGTGTTACTAAGGCTTGTGGTGAGAAGTTGGTCATCGCGGCTAATAAGGAGACTGATAAGACTGTTTTTGTCTGTGTTCGTGGCGGTAATGTTATGGGCTCTAATGGTAGTGTTATCCCTCTTTTTAGGCGTCAGTTAGAGACTACCAATGTTCTTACGATAACTGATAAGCGTATGACCCGTTTTATCTTCTCTTTGTCTGATGCTATCCGGCTCGTATTAAAATCTACTGTTGATTCTGTCGGTGGCGAGGTTTTTGTCATGAAGATGCCGTCTTCTACTATCATGGATCTTGCTGAGGTCATTAAGGAGGAGCTTGGCAATGAAGATACGAAGATTGAGTTCATCGGTATTCGTCCTGGTGAGAAGCTTGATGAGGTTCTTGTTTCTCGTTATGAGGCTATGGATCGTGTGGTTGATGCTGGTGATTTCTTTATTATTCTTCCCTTTCTTGATCTTCCTGAGACTTTGGAGCATTATAAGGATAAGCCTCGTGTTAAGATGGAAGAGTTCAACTCTAGGAATACTAAGATTCTTGATAAGCACGAGCTTAAGGATCTTTTGAAGAAGAACGGGTTTCTTGATCCTATTTTTGATTATAAGGAAGTTTTTTCTAATCTTACTAAGGAGCAGCTTGAGCGTATCACTAAGAATGATAAGTGGGTCATCTGATTTGTGAATATGAATGTTGGAATAACTGGTCACAAAGGTTTTATAGGATCTGTTGTTTTTGATACTTTTGATTCTGATGATCGTTTTTCTTCTGTTGAAGGTTTTTCTCATCCAGAAAACGATCTTTTGGATGATAAGGCTCTCCAATCCTTTGTTAAGGATAAGGATGTTATTGTTCATCTTGCTGCTTTGAATCGTGCTGAAGACTCTGATCTTTGGGAGGTTAATACGCTTGGTACTTTGAAGCTTCTTTTGGCGCTTAAGGATTATGGTAAACCCGGTGCGCGTATCGTTTTTGCTTCTTCTTTTCAGGTTTATAGGCCTACATTCGCTGAAGAGATTATTTCTGAGTCTTTTTCTCTTGAACCTAATATCCTATATGGTTTATCCAAGAAAGTTGGTGAAGAGTTGATTCGTTTTTATTCAGAAAACTTTGTTATCTTAAGAATGTCTAATACTTATGGTCCTGGAGGCCGACCATTCTATAATTCTGTAATCGCTACCTTCGCTCATCTTATTAAAGAGAATAAGCCTCTCACTATCTTTGGTGATGGTTCTCAGTCTCGTGATTTCGTATTTGTTGATGATGTTGCTGATGCTTTTCTTAAAGCTGCTTTATCTAAAGATGTTGGAGAGTTTAACATCTGTACAGGGGAGTCTGTTTCTTTGAATGAGGTTATTGATACTATAAGTCGTATTACTAAGATGCCCGTCAAGAAGGTATTCAAACCTTTAGTCGTTAAAGAGATCAGGCAACGTGGAAGTTATGAGAAAGCCAAGAATGCTTTTGGCTGGAAACCTTCTCACACTTTTATTGAGGGTATGAAGAAAGTCTTGGGTGTTTGATATGAATATTGAGGTTAAGGATCTGGATATTAAGAAGGATGACCGTGGGTGGCTTGCTGAGATTCTTCGTCCTGAGGATGTGGGCGTAAAGGATTTTGGTCAGATTCTTGTTACGGTGGCTAATCCCGGTCAGGTTAAGGGCAATCATTATCATAAGCGTAAGGTTGAATGGTTCTGTGTGATTGAGGGTGATATGGAGGTTCATCTTTTGGATGTGAAGACTGGTGAGCATAAGGTTGTTCTTATGGGAGAGTCTAATCCTGTGCTTCTCAAGATACTGCCTGGTACTTCTCATGCTATTAAGAACACCGGTGATAAGCCTGCTGTCCTGCTTATTTATATTTCAGAAAGTTATGATCCTGAGGATGCTGATACTTTTCCTAAAGAGGTTCTGTCTTCAGGATGATTTTGCTGTCAAACAAGATATATTGCCACAAACGCGAGTAGCCCCCAGGTTCCTACGCTTATCATCATGCGTATATCTTTGTATATCATTTCTGGTCTTCTGCCTATGACTGATCCGGCCTTTACGAGGTAATTGTATCTTAGTATTGTGTATAGTGCTATGGGCAGCGTCGCTAATAGCCATGAGAAATCGCTGAAGAATGAGTATAATGAGTAGCTGATGATCAGCATTGCTGTTGTTATTATCACTAGTGTGTCGTTGAGTTCTTGGTTATAATATTTCAGTACTTTTTTGTGTTTGTGTGCTTTTTTTCCGATAAGTAAGAAGTCTGCTGTTCTTTTGCTTGTTGATAGGAATAATGATAGGAAGAATGTGCATAGTATCAGCCATGGTGAGATTTTCACGTCGATGATAAACGCTCCTGAGACTGCTCGTATTACAAACAGGATTGCTATTGTCAGTATATCCAGAAATAGTTCGTTTTTTAGGAAGAAAGAATATGCTTGTGTCAGCAGGAATAATGTGACGACACAGATTGTGAACATCGTTCCTAAATAAAGGCTTATAGATAGAGAGATAATGCTTAATATGACGAACATTATTGCGCCTTCTGTAATGCTGACTTTTCCCGCTGCTATCGGCCTATTCTTTTTTTCAGGATGGTATTTGTCTGTTTTTCGGTCTACGATGTCGTTGATTATGTAGTTTGCAGAGGATATTGCTGATAGGCTTATGAATCCTAAGAACGTAAGTTCCAGCTTTCCGGTATCAAAAAGTTGTGATGTGAATATCAGCGCGAGAAAGACGAGGAGGTTTTTGTACCATTGCCATGGTCTGCAAAGCTTTATCAGCTCTTTTATTTTTCCCATCTTTATGCCTTATGAATGGTATTTTTTGAACAACTTGCCCCATTTCGTCTTGCTGAACTTCTTTATGCGTCTCTTTCCTATTGTGGGATACCATAGTTTGTCATGGTAGAATTCGCTTGCGAAGATTGCTGTCCTGAAGAGTCCTGTGTGAAACAGTAATGGTTCGACAAAACTTAATGCTCCTTTTCTAAACACCTGGTCCCAGAATATTACCGGGCTTTTGTTTGTTTTGAAATGGAAGTTGACTCTGCTTATATCTTCCCCGATGATATCTATCTGGTCCGGATCTCCGCATCCCAATCCCCGATCATGTGCTAATTTGATAAATTTTATTCTCATAGGATCATAGCCCATCATCTTTGCCGATATGGCGTCGATAGCTACCTGGTCAGAGCTGGCCAGAAGGTAATCTTTTGTTTTTGGGATTATTGTTCTCGGTCCTGGACCGTCTCCTGCTATCGTGCCATCCATCACCGCGAATAGTCCTGGGTGTATTTCTTTTTGTATTGTCAAAAGGTCTACTAGTACTTCATGTATCATCTTGTGACAATGGTGTCGACGAGCTGTTATTAGTCCTCCAAAAGCATTTTTTAGTGCGCCTGTCATCTGGGTATGTCCATGGGTTTTTATCGTCGGAAGATGGATAACATTTTTTCCTACAAACATCTTCGGTATCTTATGTGTGTCCTCAAATATCTTGTTTAGTGCTATCATCTCATGTTTTGGTTTGTATCTTGCCCATTTGACCTCTGTCAAAGCTTCATATCTTTGTCCGTACTTTCTTAATATTGGTAGCCATTTGTTTCCTTTTGCCCCTTTCCAGACGTCTGTCACTACGGTCCTGTTTTCTACAGGGTGGAGTCCTTTATAACCATTATCTATGAGTTTTTTCAGGACTCCTTCTAATTGCCATGGTTGTGTTGAGCATCCTGGGAAGTATAATGACCATGATAGGTTAAGTTTTATTATGGTCTCATATTTCTTTTTGATAGTTTTTTTGTACTCTGCAAGGTCCATTACCCTGCCATAATCTTCGATAACACTTTCAGGTTCTGTCTTTACTACGCTTACTTTTGTCATGTTCCTGATGCAAGCTAGGTGTATTATAAATATTTTGTTTGGGTTTAGAAACATATATAAATAATATGAAAGGTTTCGGTGTTTAATCAGGGATTTATATGTCAAAGCATCTAAACACAAAACTTAGTATCCTTATGCCTGCTTATAATGAGGAAAAGACAATAGCTGAGATTATAAAAAGGATAGATCATGTGGATTTAAAGAGGTTTGGCATTGATAAGGAATTGATCATAGTTGATGATGGCTCTAAGGATCAAACAGTTGATATTGTTAAGAAACTTATGAGTAAGTATGTTTATATCCGTTTTATTAGACATAAGAAAAATAGGGGTAAAGGCGGTGCTATAAAGACTGCTGTTAGGCATAGTACTGGAGATATTCTTATCGTTCAGGATGCAGATCTCGAGTATGATCCTAAAGACTATATTAGATGTATAATGCCTATTATCAAAGGTAAGGCAAAGGTGGTCTATGGTTCTCGCCGTCTTAATAAAAGAAATAAACAGTATTCTGGTCTTTCTTTTTATCTCGGAGGTGTTGGGATAACATTATTCTTCAATCTTCTTTTTTTCACAAGATTGACTGATGAGCCTACTTGTTATAAGACTTTTCGTGCTGATGTGCTTAAGAATATTAAGATTAGAGGCAATAAGTTTGACTGGGAACCTGAAGTCACGGCTAAACTGGTCAAAAAAGGTATAAAGATACATGAAGTTCCTATTCGGTATTATCCCCGATCAGAAAAAGATGGTAAGAAGATTCGGTGGAAGGATGGTCTTGATGCTATTTTAACGATGATAAAGTATAGGTTTGTGGATTAAGATGTTGTTTTCAATAATATATTTTTTCGTGATGACCTGGTGTTTTGGTTACTCCTTGAGCTATTTTCTGAAGCACAAACCTAAGAATTTTTTTGAAAGAAATCTGATGAATATAGGTTTTGGTCTTGGAGTGGTTCCTATTTTGGGAATAATCCTGAACTATCTACACATAATGATTCATTGGGCGGTATTTTTGGCTTTAAGCCTTGTAATCCCTTC
>JALWQS010000042.1:1498-7458 GCA_027083015.1 Candidatus Woesearchaeota archaeon | reverse complement strand
TCTTAGGAGGCTTGGAGAGAAATGCCTGAAGGATGCTAAATTTTCTGATGCTATTAAGGCTTTTAAGGCGCTTGATGATCATCCTAAACTTCTTGAGGTCGGTGAGGAGACCATGAAACGTGAGAAGTGGGATTCTGCTCTTGAGATTTTCGGTTTTTTGAATGATAAAGAGAAGCTTGTTGAGCTTGGTGATCGGTGCTTTAAGCATCCGTTCTTTAATTACGCGGCTAAGGCTTACCAGCTTGCTGGTGATTCTGATAAGCTGACGAAGCTCGGTGATGAATGCATGAAGCAGGGTTTAGTCAAGACCGCTTATGATATCTATGTCAGTGCTGGTAATGAGGTCATGGCTAGTTTTATCCGTGAGAATTTCATGCAGAAGTAATCAGTTATTCATTGCATAATTTTTTGTTTCATATATGTTTCATATATTTTTATGTTTCTTCTTTTTCTGTTCCTTCAAGGTAATGGGTATGTATTCCTTTTATTTTTACTTTAGCTTCTTGACCTAGCTTATAGTTGCCTTTTACTGCTACTGGCTTATAGGCGTAGTTTCTTCCTACCCATCCTCCTGTTGTTCCTTTCTCGTCGATGATTATTGTTCCTTCCCACTCTTTCCATCTTTGGTTTCTTCCTTTGCTTTTCTTGTTTTTTATCTTGTTCAGCTCTTCTGACCTTATCTTTGATACTTGTCCGTGTATCTGATTTGGCATCATCGCTGCTTCTGTTCCTGGTCTGGCCCAGAATCTTGAGACATTGATGACATCAAAATCGCTTTCTTCTACGAGTTTTAGCGTCTCTTTGAACTGTTCTTCTGTCTCTCCAGGAAAACCGACGATTATATCTGTGGAGATAGTTATGTGAGGTACTTCTTTTCTTAATGCTATTATGATCTCTTTGAACTGTTTTGTGTTGTATTGTCGTCTCATCTTTTTCAGTATCTCGTCTGAGCCTGACTGTACTGGTAGGTGTATGAACGCAAAAAGTTTTCCTTTTTCTGTAGCGTGTTTTTTGTAGATTCTTATCATCTCTGGCAAGAACTTATGTATGTGGTTTGGGTTTGCCATTCCCAGCCTGACCTTGAAATCTCCGTAGATTTCAAGTACTTTATTTAACAGTTCTGGAAGGTTTGTTCCTATCTCTGCTCCGTATGCTCCGCAGTCTTGTGCTGTCAGCCATATCTCTTTGCATCCTGATGCTATATCTGTCTTTATCCTTTGTATGATCGCTTCTGGTTCATAGCTTTTTATTGTTCCTCTTGCGAATCTTGTTTTGCAGTATGTGCAGTTTCCAAGGCATCCTTCTGCTATGGGGACGATCCCTACGTAAGGGTTTTTTCTTATGATGGGTATGCATATTCTTTTTTCGCAGTCCATATCTATCGCGTGGATTGTCCTGCCTTTGAGTGTTGAATCTACGATCTCTGCTACATTGTTTATCTGTCTTGTTCCTATGACTGAGTATTCCTGTAATCTTGAGCTTAGATATTCTTGATGGGCCTGCGCTACGCATCCTGCGATAATCACTTTTTTGCCTTTTGCTTCGAACTCTTTTATGGCTTTGAACAGTTTTTTTTCTGCCAGGTTCTTTACAGTGCAGGAGTTGATTAGCACAAGGTCTGCATTATCTGGTTCCTCAATTATCTCGTGCCCTGCTTTTTTAAGATGGCTTAGCATGGCTTCTGTGTCTGAGTGGTTAAGGCTGCATCCGTATGTTACTGCTGATATCTTGGTCATTTTGATCTTTTGTATCCTGGTCTTTTATTAATAGATGGCGGTATCCTATGGGTAATATTTAAAAGAGCTGTTCTGTTAGTAAGATGGGAGTTTTATGAAGCGTCTATTATCAGTCACATCTGCCGGTTTTTTGACAGTTTTTGTTATTCTTGTGTCAGGTATCTTGTTTGTCCTTTCTGGCTGTTCTAGTGATGCTTCTCTCTCTGGAGATGGTCTTATCAGGAGTTCAGCGATGTTAGGTCCTGAAAAGGCTTACGCTCCTATTTGGTCTGTCGGTGATTATTGGGTAATCAAGCAGGAACAGGCTGTTGGTGATAAGACGACTATCCGGTATTTTGTGGTCCTGGTGGAGAATAAGACATTTATTAATGTGACTATCCCTTATACTGCTCAGGAGAATGACCTGAATATCCGTTCTTTGTATCTTCGCCGCGCAGAGACCTTTTCTGAGCTTGTTTCCCGCCGACCTGAGGGTGATAATTGGGTAAGCGGTGATGTTTATGTTGTTGGAAGGTATGAACCTATAAAGTTGGTTCCTGTCTATGATAGTTCTGGCTGTTCTGAGCCTGAGGAGTACAGGCTTGATTTTTTTCTTGATGTTTTGAAGAAGGAACTGGCTTATTCTCAGCAAGATCTGTCTTTGGTTTGGGATCCTGACAGTCCCGGTCGTCAGTTGAAGATGTTTCATTGGCCTTTGCGCACTGGTAAGTATTGGAGTTTTCCTGTCATAAACATTGATTCTGAGGAGGGTCGTAAGTTTGTCCGTCAGAAGGTATCTGAGGGTCAGGAGCAGGGTTATGATTTTAAGGAGTATCAGGTCTTTGCTCATGGTGCTGTTGTGGATTATGATGTTGTTACTGGCCGTTTTGTTGTTGAACTTAGCGGTCTTTACCCTTTTTTTGCTAATTATGATAAGAAGGAGATGACTTTTTGGTATGATCCGGAATCAAGATTTTGGGATTGGAATGTTCATTCTGACCTTGCAGGTGTTAAGGTTAATCTTACCGAGTCTGTTGTCTTGTCCGGGCATGTGGATCTTTCTCCCGATGCTTTTGATGATCGGGGCATACCTTTTTTTCTGGAGAATTTGACTGATGTTGTGGATTACAGGCTCTCTAATCCTAATTATACGTTGATGTGTCGGCACTCATGAGTCAGCTCTTATTTTTTGTCTTATGCGTATGATTAAGCAGCTTTTCTAGAGCGTTTCTAGGATTGCGAATCATTAATCAAAATATTTAAATACTCCAATGAGAATTATAGCTTTGTAGTGAACTAAACAAAGTGAGGTGTTTAGCAAAATGGATTCTGAAAGTATAATGTTAGGGGGAAATATTGAATTGGTCGGTTTTAAGGACCTGGACGGCGGTTCGATGGTTATTCTTAAGAAGATGATCGGTAACCATGTCCGTAAGATAAGCGACATGTGCTCTAATTTTGAGAAGATAACGATAAACCTTAAACATGTAGGTTCTGGTCGTAATAAGTTTGAGATTGCGGCTAAGCTCGTTGATAATGGTAGTGTCTATAATAGTGAAGTGACCGATTTTAATCTCTTCTTTACCTTGGATAAGGTCCTGCAGAAGATGCAGAATGTTATCAAGCAATGAGAGGTTTGGGATGCTTATACTATTAGGAATTTTTCTTATTCTTCTTGGTATTGTTATTGTGGTTGTCGGTTCTTTTTTGACCGCCTCGGGTCATGGTCCTGATGCTAATACTGCTGGTGGTGATGTTAAGGTTGCTGTTGGTGGTTTCATAGGACCTATACCTTTCGGTTTTAGTAATGACCGTACTTTGCTTTATCTTGCTGTAGGTCTCAGTGCTTTTTTTATGGTCTTATACGTCATATTTCACTTTATGAGATGATTCTATGAGCGGATTCTGAACCGGTTAAAGTAGATATATTTAACAGATACATTTATTAAAAACCTTCTTGCTTCTTCTCTTATGCTTCAGAGAGTTCAGAAGATAATCGCGAATGCTGGTCTTATGAGTCGGCGTAAGGCTGAGGAAGTGATAGCTGCTGGTAAGGTCAAGGTCAATGGTTCTGTTATCGGTTTGGGTGATAAGGCCGATCCTTTGAAGGATGTTATAACTCTTGATGGTCGTAAGGTTGAGCTTGGTAAGCGTCTTTATATCATGTTTCATAAGCCTGTTGATTGCTTGACGACTCTTTCTGATCCTAAAGGTCGGAAGACTATCTTTTCTTATTTGCCTAAGAATGAGAGGCTTATCCCTTGTGGTAGATTGGATTATAAGACTGAGGGTTTGTTGCTTCTCACTAATGATGGTGATTGGGCGAATAAGATCATGCATCCTCGTTATGAGGTTGAGAAGACTTACCTGGTATTTCTTGATAAGGACTTCTCTAAGGAAGATATTGTTAAGCTTAAGAAGGGGATCTTTCTTGAGGATCTTGATTTCACGACTAGACCTGCTAAGGTCCGTTATGCTGGTTTCTTTTCTCCTTCAAGATCAAAGGGTAAGAAGGATGTTATTGAACTGACTATTCATGAGGGTAAGAACCGTATCGTCAGGCGTATGATGAAGGCTTTGGGTTATGGTGTCAAAAGGCTGGTGAGGGTCAAGGTCGGTAAGCTTTCTCTCGGAGAGCTTAGGCCTGGTAAGTATCGTAAGCTGAGCAAGAAGGAGATAGATATGTTTCGTTGATGTTCTTAGTTTATGTTCTGCATTAGTTTATATTCTATATGATCTTCTTTTCAGTCTGTTTTGTTGCGCATATTATACCTTGTTCTTCAAGATTTTAGAATTTTTCATCAGAAAGGTTTTCACCTCTTTTTGTGACAATAGATGTGAATGATAGATTATTATTAAGTATTTAGTACCTTAAGAATATATGTTCAGAAGTATATTTTCTCGTCAAGAAAATGCTATTTAATCATTTATAATCTAAACTGTTTTACCACTGATATGTACAACTATGGTGTGTATGCTGCGTGCTGATGCGTCAGCTTCTCGGCTTTAAGAATGATTGTCAGCTGATGGCTCTTTTGTCTCTTAATGTTGTGTTTGTAGTTGGAATCTCGGCAAGAGTTCTTGATCATCACTTGCGGGGCAGTTCTATGAAGAAACTGCTGCCTTTACCAGGACCCTCACTTTCTGCCCAGATCCTGCCGCCATGCTTCTTGACAATACGCTCACAGATAGCTAAACCCAGACCCGCAGAAAGATTGTGACGAGAAGGATCGCCCTTATAGAATTCTTCAAAGATGTGCTTTAACTGTTCCTTATCCATGCCGATACCATCATCCTTAACAGACAACAAGACCTTATCACGCTTACGAACAGCATCAAAAACAATGCTTCCTGATCCAGGCATAAACTTCATCGCATTAGAGATAAGATTCTGGATGACCTCCTTGATCCTCAAAGGATCGCAAGCAACAACAATACCTTCAGAACTCTTGTCCACAACCTTGATATTCTTCTGTTTAAGCATGACAGAATTCATAGATAAAGAATCCTCAATAAGACTATGAATGTCAACAGGTTTCTTATCGATCTTTATCTTACCAAGGTCAAGCTTAGCAAGGTTAAGCGTATCGACAACTAAAGAACTAAGATAATTCGCATTCCGCTCAATGATATCCAAACGATTCCTATTATCCTTGGCCCTCAATTTCATCTTAAGAACAGAACACATAGTAAGGATAGGAGTTAAAGGCGTACGAATATCATGAGACAACTGGTTGATAAACTCTGTTTTCTTATGCAAAAGCTTAGCGATAGTATCCTTTTCTTTCTTGATCTCTCTGGTACGTTCAGCAACCTTAAGTTCCAAACCCTTATTTAGCTTCTCCAGGGCTTCAGTCTTCTTGACGACTGAAAGACGCAAGGTCTTGGTGATAAGTACATTGAACAGTATTGAAGTGAGGAGGACAAAAAGGATGAGAAAAGCTACTGTCTCCCATAGTTTATTCACAGAATTTTGGATCCGATTAGTTCCGGGCAAAGGCATGATGCCATGTTCAGCTTTAAAATGTTCAACCACCAAAGCATTAACATTCTCGTATTGTCCGTACGTATTAATGATGAGGATGGTGGTCACAGAGGAAAGAACAAGACCGAAGATTATCAAAAAGATATATTTCTGTAACCAGTTCTTCTCGTGAATGATGAAAACCACCTTTTTTCTGACATGCTTTAAAAAACAACCTACTTTTTCTTCTTTTCTTTGTCTTTCAGCAGCACCATCGCCAG
>JALWQS010000042.1:0-1488 GCA_027083015.1 Candidatus Woesearchaeota archaeon | reverse complement strand
TTTTTCTGCGGGTTTTTTCTCCCTTTCTGTTCTTGCTGCTGTGCCTTTTAGCGCCACTATTGAGTGCATCTCTTTGGCTGCTTTGTTCAGTTCAGTGATCAGTTTTCCTGTTTCGGATTTTGATTCTCCTTCAAGTTTTATGTCGAATGATCTGCTTGATAGGTGTTTTATCCCGTATGCCAGTTGATCTAATGGTCTGATGACATCTTTTTTTACTGTTCTGAACTCTATGTATATCAGGATCAGTGTGATAAGTATCACTGCAGCTATTATCCAGACTGTCTTGTTGACGTCTTCTATGTTCTTGACAAGTGCTGGTTGTACGTGTACTTTGTAGTACTCCTTTGGAAGGTCGGTCTTTTTGTTGAGGTCTGCTCTTAGGGCAGAGTATTCTTCACTTTGTAGATAGTTTAATGGCAGTGTCTTATTAAGCACTTTCTGTTCATAATTGACCAGTTTTTTGAAGGCTTCAAACTGTTCTGTATAGGCTTTTTTTAGGTCTGGATTTTCTAAGTTTTCTATTATGTCGCTGTATGCTTGTATGGATTTCAGCAGGTATCTGTTGTATTGTTCCAGATAGATGCTTGAATTGGTGGCTTGGTAGTTTGCAAGTGATGCTTCTCTCATAAGTTCGTAATATACCAGGATGCTTGTTTGGTCTTTGAACCTTGTATCATCTTTTGCTATGTGGTTGTAGTTGTCTTTTGTCAGGTTTGCAAAGTTGAAGAATAGGATTGATATTATCAGTAATCCTAAGAAGAAGATTGTGAATGGTAGTATTATTTTTGTCTGGAGTCTCATCTAAAGAGTCAAATTCTTAGGGGTATTTAAATCTTACTTTATAAATGAAACTGGCGTTTTGTTTTTCGCTCCTTTTGTTATTCCTTGAATTGTCCCAGAACTACATCTTTCCATGGTCCTTCTTCCTGCACGTGCCTGCGAAACCTGAAGAACAGGTAGTTGAGGTATATTTTCTTGTATCTTCTCGATCCGTTCGGTTTTGTGGGACGACAGTATGGTAATATGTGTTTGATTACGTCCTCTCCGCTAAGGTTGAAGTCTGGGTAAAAGTATTCCAATAGTTCATTGAAGTATTTTACTGCTTGTGTTTTCGTCATATAATCAGGTCTTGATCCTATGAATTCTGCCATCTGAGCTGCGTATTCCGTACCTGATATTGTCTTTACTGTCTCGAAGATATCGTCAGGAGATTCTTCAATCTGTTCTTCAAGTTCTACCTCTTCTGTTGTTATTACGCCTTCTAAACCATAGTCTTCTATTTCTTGCATCTTGACCTCCTTGCCTCTTTTAGAAAATTTAGATTATCTTGAACAGCATAATATAATAGTATAAATTATATTCTCAGACTTTATCAAAGTCTATGATGATCTCTTCTTCTTTGATCTTTACTTTTTTTCTGTGTTCGTGCATCCTTCCCGGTTCGTTTGCAGAGATTATCATCTGGGAAGCGCCTACTTTTTCTTTCAT
>JALWQS010000041.1 GCA_027083015.1 Candidatus Woesearchaeota archaeon | reverse complement strand
TAAAGAACAAATATTTATATACGGAACTAAGTAAAAAAGAAAACCATTTACAACATTCTCTGCTATACACCCTATAACAAGAAGATAGACGCCTTCTACAAGGTTTACAATCTTGTAAAGCATGGACATGTCAAGAACAACCTATTGGAAATTACCTTTCTCAGCTGTTCATGATTAGGAATATCTTGTACTATATTATCGAAGGATATTCCTGACATATTTAAAGCGGTGCCAGACAACGCCTAGATCATAGAAAAAATGCGCCGGCCGGGACTTTCACGCAACAAGAGTTCTTGAAACTTGCAACATTTTGAACCCGGATAGACGGCTCTCTTTGCACAACAAAGACCTGGAAAGACTTTGCTCCGCGCATGGAAGGCCGCAATCATAGCCATTAGATCACCGGCGCACAGAAAGTGGAAAAAAGAAGGCCTTTATAAAGCTTGTGCTGGAAAAAAAGAATGAAAAAACCAGAACCAGAAATCTTTAAAAAATGAGTTCACGTAATAAGATACAATGGCATACGTAGCGAAAACATTCACATATCTGGGCATAGATGAGACCAGTTTAGGATTAGGAAACCAAAACCTGATAGTAGCAGCAGCAGAAACACACAAAAAAACCTTAGCAAAAGACAAAGGATGGAGAGCGCTGAAGAAAGCCAAGGATTTTCTGGAAGAAGCAAAAGAGATAAGAAGAAAAGAAGGAGAATATCCGCAGACAATATTTCCTCCGTATTCAGAACTAGAGACCACAGGACTGGAAAACTTTCATTGGACAAGAGCTACCGGAGGAAGATTCTCAAGACAGATAATAGAACACGCAAGCCTAGCATTCATAGTAGCGACGAACGGCTACAACCCGCAAAGGACAATACTTCTTATAGACGCTTTCCACTCAAACCACGAACTAAGCAGGTACCTGATAAAAGAATATCTGAACAGGCAAGGATTCAACATACCAAGAAGAAACATAGAGATCCACGGAGGAGGAGACCGCTCAGTGCCGATAATAAACTATGCAGACCTTATAGCATTCCAGATAGGACTAGCATTACACGAAAAGTATAGACAATGGCATCCAGACAGACTAACATTCCCGATAAGACCATCAGAAATACCCTATGATGAAAAAAGAGTGATGAGCATAGATGAAGAAGGAAGAAGCCAACTGGAAGAAGTGCTGAAAAGCTGGAAAGGACATTCTTGAATAACATTTATAAACAATAATCAATTATACATTCTTATGACAGAAAACAAACATAAAGATAACAATAAAAAAAAGACCAATAAGAAAAAGAAAAAACAAAAAAAACAAGAGACAGTAATGATAATAGTCGCCCACCCTGACGATGAAGTGTTAGGAGCAGGAGGAACATTAGCTAAATATGTTCAAGAAGGAAAAAAAGTAGTGGCCGTCATATTCTCATACGGCGAGAACAGCCATTGGTGGCTGAAGAAAAAACACACCGTAGAGATGAGAGTAAAAGAATGCAGGAAAGCAGAAAAGATACTGGGCGTCCACGAAACAATATTTCTGGGACTGAAAGACTTCGATCTGAAAACAGAGATAGAGGATGAGAATAATATAGACCTATTACAAAAGATCATAATGCGATACTATCCCGACAAGATATTTACACACAGCCCTGACGACGTGATATACTCAGACCACAAAGCAGTATGGGACGCTGTAGAAAAAGTGATCGACAGGCTACATTACAAAGGAGACGTCTACGTGTTCAACATCTGGGGACAAGACGTAATGGTAAGCAAAAACACAAAACTGTATGAAGACACATCAGACACTATCCACCTGAAAATAAA
>JALWQS010000040.1 GCA_027083015.1 Candidatus Woesearchaeota archaeon | reverse complement strand
AAGCTATGCAGAGAAAGAGGAAGAGCACCTGCAAAGAGAAATAAACAAGGAAGTAAGATGGCTACTGAGTCCAGAAGAACTTCCAGCAGTCATATTCGTCTCCTCACTAATCATCCTGGCATTCCTGTTCAACTCAATAAGCATAATATTCTACATCATAACAACCTTGGGAGTAATATGGTTAGCACACTTCTTCCACAAGAATAACCACAGACCACACGATGTCATAGCCATACTAGGCATATTCTTCTTCCCGATAACGATCACAGTGATACTATACAGAGACCTTCTGTCATGGTTCCTGCTATTCGTCTACATGGTTTCTGCAATATCAACATGGATAATATACTATTGGCATAAGAAAAAACACAGACCATTAAGGATAATGTGGCAGACGACATACTCAAAGATAACAGCCCTGACAGCAGGAGCGATAATAGTAGCAACAATCCCCATGCTAATGCCCAACACATTCATGAGCATAACAGAGATGACACTCATATACCTGTTTCCAACAGTCCTGATAATATTCTTCATATCAAAATTTCTCTACATAACATATTTTGAACATAAACACATAAAAAACGACATATGGCTAAGCATAAGATACTCAGTCATATATGCACTAGCATTCGTCCTTATAGTCATAGCATTATACGCCCTGACAGCCATACAACTCTTTAATACAGATCATGCAAACTCACAAAAAGCTATCGACTTAGCATTGACAGACGCAAACAGGATAGACAAAGTATTCATGAACCAACCAAAAGATCTGAAAGACCTGAAAGTAAACTTTGATCTGGCAAACTATAACAAGAGACTGATAGAGGACATATCAGCCTCTAAAAACAGGATCATGGACTACGAACTAAGCGCAGGAAGCATAATGGACGACAGTTATTTCAAAGAGATAGGACAGAACGCATACGATATCCTGAGGTTCAGAACTCTGATAACAGATATGATAAACGTAAAAGCTTTCATCACAGGAAGAAAAAAGATACTTGATAAGATAACAGAGAAGAAAGCAAGATTCCCGGGAAATGCGGAGAACATAAGTGAATATACAAAAGCACTGGAAAAACAAACTGAACAAGAATACTACCCATACCACATAGACAAACCAGTAGCAGAGATACTAAACAAAATAGACAAAGAAGAAACAGACTACAACTACTTCGAGAACAACGGCCTGAACTGGTTCTTAGGAAAAAGATACGGAATAGAAAGACTATACGGAGCAAAAAGCGTATTCACACGACAAGTGATGACAATAGCAAGACACCTGTACCTGTTTAAGATACTGTCGGCGCTTAACTTCAAAACATTCATCTTTCAAGATAAAGAACAACTATCAGGAAATGTAGAACAAGAACTATATGAGAAAAGAAAAGAGTACGAGACGGACATGAGCAAAGCACTAAGATACGAAATACTGCTGGAAAAAGCCAAAGAACCAAAGACAGAAAGAATAATCAGCCCCATAGGATCCGAGGAGTGACCGTGAAAGAGAAGAAAAAAATCACAGGAACAGAGAAAAAACAACCAAAGCGGGATAACACTAAAAAACAGAGCAACAGAAACAAGAAGAAAACAAACAAGAGCGGTCAGAAAAAAGAGATTGCTAAGTTTGAACCTACAGATCAGCCATTCACAAATGTTGATGAAGAGATAAGCAAGATAAACAGGAAGATCAAGGAGCACACAAAAAAATTACAAATACCCCATTCAAGACTGGAAGAAGAGATAGAAAAAGAACTTACTATCACACAAAAAGCTCTCAGAGCAGCAATGAAACTAAAGTTCTACGTCGCAACCTACACGATCGCATTAGGGATACTGGCCTACTTCTTAGGATACCCAAAAAGCTTCTTCACACAATTCATATTCGCATGGGTACTACTATGGATAGGCTACCATTTTCATAAACACAACTACAGATATAAGTTCTCACTCAAAGTATTCTATATAGGAGTAATGATAATACCGCTCTACATCATATATCTTGAATTAAATGACCTGCTAAGCCTGACACTCATAATCCTATATTCCATATCATTTATAGTGGCGCTGGCACTCTACCTACACCACATAAGCAGAGGAATACAGAGAGAACTGCACCAATCATTCACAAAAACTTTCCTCATAGTATGGTTCAGCCATATAATAGCACTGACAATAACAGTCCTGATCATGTACTTCTTACCGTACATCATACTGCCAAACCACTTTGTAAGCATAATATACCTCCTACTCCTATGGCTCATCCCGGGATTCTTCGCGTATTTCTTCCTGAACAAGTTCTTCTACCTAAGATTCTTCGATCCACTGCATATCAGGAAAGACGCCATCAAAGGACTTAAACACAGCCTTACATACACAGGAATATTCATAGGACTCATAATACTGATCTATCTGCTGACAGCAATACAACTTACGATGACAGAACATAAAGATGCAGTAAAGCGTATAGACCAAAGCATAAGAGAAATAGACATGATAAAAACCAGGATAGACCTGACATCAGCTGAACCGACAACCTATGGGCTTAAACAGATGGAAGTAACACAAGAAATACTGGATTACGCAGAAGAGCTAAGGACAGGATTCCAATCAAAAAGGGATGATAAGCAAATATTTGGCCTTAACGACTATCTAAACGACAACTATTTCACTAAACTATCAAAGAAAAGACTGGCGCTGACATTTCTACTGATCAACAAAAGATCCACAATAATAGCTACTGATGACCTGATAAGGGACTTCAAGAGCATAGAAGAAAAAGATGCAAAAGAAGCACTAAAAAAGACAAAAGAATACGTCGATACCAACTACAGACCATACCAAGAATCACAAGACCTAAAAACATTTAAGGACTACATCTACAACAACAAAGAGAACTACGAAAAGTTCATGGTAGATGATGCATTATTAAGCTTCGCACTCTCACAAAGCGATTCAACAGGAATAAATATCTTAGCACCAGGAAACTCACTCTTCAGCAAACAGACATACTATACAACATCACATCTGAAGATATTCAGAGAAATCCTAATAACAGCCTTCGAAAACACACTATACAACGCAAGAGATGTAAGAACGCCTGCTATTCTAGACAAACTATACTATAACAGAGAGACCTCTGAAAGCGACCTGAGCAAAGCAGTAAGGTACAAGATGCTAGCAGAGAACCTGAAAGCAAACATAGCATTGGTTTAAAATGGATTTTTATAATACAAAACTAAATCTGTTGTATAAAGAATTCTCCACAACAGAAAAAGGACTGACACAAAAAGAAGCAGAAGCACGGATAAAAAAATATGGAAAGAACCAAATAGAAGAGAGCAGAAAGACCCCCTGGTGGAAACTCCTATCAGAACAGTTCAACTCACCACTCATATGGATACTACTGGCAGCTGTAGGTGTATCAATAATCATCGGAGAAGTAGTCGATGCGATAGTAATATCAGTAATACTGATCATAAACGCAATACTCGGATTCTTCCAGGAATACAAAGCTGAAGAAGCGATAGCTGCACTGAAAAAGATGGCCACGCTAAAAGCGACAGTCATACGTGATGGGAAGACAAAAGCGATCCCGGCTTCAGAACTAGTCCCAGGAGACATAATAATACTGGAGAAAGGAGAAAAGATTCCAGCGGACTGCAGACTGATTGAAGAAAAGGACCTTCAGACACAAGAAGCAGCACTGACAGGAGAATCTACACCAGTAACAAAAGAGATACAGGATCTAGAGGGTAAACACCCCATCGCTGAACAAAAAAACATGGTCTTCTCAGGCACGATAATAACAAGAGGAAGAGGAAAAGCGATAGTGTGCGCGACAGGAATGAAAACAGAGATAGGAAAAATAGCCCACATGATACAGGAAACAAAGACCGAGATGACACCACTACAAAAACAACTAGCCAGATTCGGCAGATGGTTGGGAATACTGACTTTAGGGATATGCGGGATCGTGTTCGGTACAGGAATATTACTGCATGAAGGAAGTGTGCTGGAACTGTTCATCACAGCTGTAGCTCTAGCAGTAGCAGCAATACCGGAAGGACTACCTGCGGTTGTCACGTTATCATTAGGTCTGGGAGTCCGAAGACTAATAAAGAAAAACGCGCTTATGAGACACCTACCATCAGTAGAGACACTAGGATCTACTACGGTAATCTGTACCGACAAGACAGGAACACTGACACACAACCAGATGACAGTAAAAAGAATATTCGTCAACAACCAGGACATCACCGTAACAGGCACAGGTTACAGGCCTGAGGGGGACATAAAAGCGACAGACAACGAAGAACTGAAATTATTGTTAAGCATAGGTGCACTAAACAATGATGCGAAACTCGATAAAGAAAAATGGGACATCATAGGAGACCCCACAGAAGGATGCCTGATAATATCAGCACTGAAAGCAGGGATCGACAAGGAAAAACTAGAGAAAAAATATCCCCGAGAAGATGAGATAACATTTGATTCCAAAAGAAAAAGGATGTGCACAGTACATAGGATCGAAGGAAAAAGAGTTGCATACGTAAAAGGAGCGCCAGACGAACTGCTAAAGATATGCAGATACGCAAGGATAAAAGGAAGAACAATCAAACTGACACCAGAACTACGACGCAAGATAAGAAAACAGAACGAAGAATATGCGGAAACAGCTCTCAGAGTGCTTGGCTTCGCATACAAAGAGCTAAAAGCAAAAGAAGGAAAAAGATCTTATGAAAAAGATCTCATATTCATAGGTTTACAAGCGATGATTGACCCGCCAAGAGAAGAAGCAAAAGAAGCGATCAAGAAATGCAAAACAGCAGGAATAAAGGTAGTCATGATAACCGGAGACCTGAAAGAAACAGCATTAGCAATCGCAAAACAGCTATCAATAGAAGGCAGAAGCCTGACAGGACAAGAACTTGAGAAAATGACAGAGACAGAACTGGAAAAGATAGTGGATGACATAGCAGTATATGCAAGAGTAAATCCAGAACATAAGCTAAAGATCGTAAAAGCGCTGAAGAAAAAAGGACATGTAGTAGCTATGACAGGAGATGGAGTAAACGACGCACCAGCAATAAAAAAAGCGGACATAGGAATATCAATGGGAATCACAGGGACAGACGTGGCAAAAGAAGCATCAGAGATGATACTTACAGACGACAACTTTGCATCAATAGTCAATGCAGTAGAAGAGGGAAGAGGAATATATGATAACATAAGAAAATTCGTCAATTATCTCCTAAGCTGCAACATGGGAGAAGTACTGACAGTGTTCATAGGATCAATCCTGGGATGGCCATTACCACTTCTAGCAGTACAACTATTATGGATAAACCTTGTAACCGACGGGCTGCCAGCTGTAGCTCTGGGAGTTGATCCGGTATCAAAAGATGCGATGAAAAGACCGCCACGCAAACTTACAGACAAGATAATGTCCAAAGGGATGAGCCTGAACATCTTCCTAATAGGAGGACTTATCGCAGCAGCAGCACTCACAGCCTATGCAATAGGCGCAAAAGAAAGCATAGCATTAGGAAGAACGATGGCATTCACGACACTGGTAGTATTAGAGATGGCAAGGATACAGATGGTACGAAGCAGCTATAAAGTAGGAGTACTATCCAACAGATGGCTAATAATAGCGATACTAAGCTCGCTGTTTATGCAACTCATAGTATTATATAAGCCATTATCAACATTCTTCAGAACCACAGAGATAGGTATAATACACTGGGGATATATAGGAGCTATAACGATAGCAGTATTCATCACAGGAAGCATCATAAACCGGCTTATAAACAAGATAACACAAGAATTCTATTAAGACCCTAAAGGACAACCCTTAAAACCCATAAAAACAATCCAGACCACCAATAGCTTTTTAAAGAGCTCTGGACTAACAAAAAACATGAAAGAAGAATTTTTCGACGACATAATAGCATATATCAAGAAGGAGAAACCCTCAAAACAGAAACTCTCACAGAAAAAACTCAAGTTATGCGAAAAACACGGGCTAAAGAAACCACCGACAGACATAGAGATACTGCTGAACGCACCGGACGATCAGGTGGAAGAGCTGAAAAAATACCTGTTAACAAAACCTACAAGAACAATCTCAGGAGTGGCCGTCGTAGCTATAATGACCAAACCACACAGGTGTCCGCACGGAAAATGCGATATCTGTCCAGGAGGAGTAGGCTCAGAGTTCGGCGACGTACCACAATCATACACAGGACAAGAACCGGCAACTATGAGAGCGATAAGGAACGATTTTGACCCTTACCTCCAAGTATTCAACAGGCTGGAACAATACATCGTAACAGGACACGTACCTGAAAAGGTAGAACTGATAATAATGGGAGGAACATTCCCCTCAATAAACAAGACATACCAAAAAAACTTTGTAAGACTAGCACTGAAAGCCATGAACGACTTCTCAAAGATGTTCTTCAAGAAAGAAAAACTAGACATAACACACTTCAAAAAATTCTTCATGCTGCCGAACAAGGTAGAAGATGAAAACAGGGCAAGGATCATAAAGAACACTCTGCTGGACATGAAAAAAGAAGGAGAATCAACATTGGTTCTGGAACAGAAAGATAACGAAAAAGCAAAGATAAGATGCGTAGGACTTACAATAGAAACAAGACCTGACTATGGAAGAGCAGAACACGGAAATTTCGCCCTAGAACTAGGAGCTACAAGGATAGAGCTAGGCGTACAATCAGTATATGATGACGTGCTGGCAAAGATACACCGAGGGCATGATGCAGAAGAGAGCGCAAAAGCGACTCAGGAACTCAAAGACCTGGGATTCAAGATAAACTTCCACTATATGATAGGACTACCCGGAAGCAGCAAAGCTAAAGACCTTACAGGACTAAAGGAACTATTCGCCGACGACAAATGGAAACCAGATATGCTAAAGATATATCCCTGCATGGTACTGAAAGGGACAGAGCTATACAAGTGGTGGAGTACAGGAGACTATAAAGCAATAACTGCCGAAGACGCAGCGGATATCATATCAGAATTCAAAAGATCAGTACCACCATATTGCAGGATCATGAGGATACAAAGAGACATACCGACTAAACAGACAGAAGCAGGAGTAGAGATGACAAACCTCCGACAATATGTAGGCAGAGTACTCAAAGAGAAAGGGATAAAGTGCAGATGCATAAGATGCAGAGAAGCCGGAAGGGCCAAGAAGATAGAGAAGGTCGAGATAACAGTGATGGAATACGACGCTTCAGGAGGAAAAGAATTCTTCATACAAGCAGAAGACAAGAAAAACGACGTGCTAGTTGGGTTCTGCAGGTTAAGGTTTCCGGGACAGATGCTAAGAAAAGAGGTAACAAAAAAGACAGCACTGATCAGAGAACTGCATGTCTACGGAACAGCAACAGGGATAGGAAAAGAAGGAAAGATACAACACCAAGGATGGGGAAGAAAACTCCTGAAAAAAGCAGAAGAGATAGCGATCAAAAACGGAAAAGACAAGGTGTTGGTAATCTCAGGCATAGGAG
>JALWQS010000039.1 GCA_027083015.1 Candidatus Woesearchaeota archaeon | reverse complement strand
GAATAAGGCATTTAAATATTTATTGAAAATCTTACGGAGAAGCAAAGGCCAAAGACCAGAGAAGCGAAAAATAGAGAAGAAGAATAAAAGAACAAGAAAGATCTAAGCAGCGTACTTGACATTTAGTTCCCGTCGCTTACGCTTCTCAACCAGATCCTCCATCACTACCCTACGCAATTGATCAACACCGACACGTTTACCGTACTCAAGCCTAAAAGCAGCACCTAAAGCCACAAGCCGAGCATTCAACCTTCGGCCAGTATCAGGAAGATCTGAATCATACAGACCATTGACGATGAACTGTTTCTCTTCAGAAGAAAGTTTAACATCGCCCTCGTGGGACCGGGCAAAATTCTCCTGAGACCGGTCAAGAATAGCTTTGCGGACAATAGAGATATCAGTACGCGCATTGTACTTCTGCTCAAAAGACTTCTGAACTTCTACAAGAGTCTCGTCAAGGTCAACAACACCCTTTTCCCTGTTTTTCCTCATGATACTCATGTATTGAGAATGGAGATACTGTTGTTGCTCTTCGGAAACCTGAGAAACGCTGGTAATGTCTGCAACGGGCACCTCTTTACTGACCTCTAAACCAGCATAATATTCTTCATCAGTTGCATCACCATGAAGATCCCTGATCCTAGGGGAATCATTATAATCCTCAGAAACAATAGTGATATCAAGGTCAATATCATCAGAAGCAAGTCTGGGAATTGCAGAGTTATCAATAGATACAGGAACCATTTCTTCAAGCGGATCCCGAGCCGGTAAAGCATGGTTCAAAACAGAAGCTAAACCTTCATCACGACGCTTATCATCATTATCATCCTGTTTCCTGCTCTCATCCTCATGCAGGACAGAGACAGAATCTGGCCGGAACTTGATGATAGTAGCGCCTGCAGTCCTATCTTCATGGGCATTAACCTCTTGTTTAGCATACAATCCTGTGAGGTCGTCTTCCATAACTTCAGAACTGCTGACTTCACGCTGATGCTTCTTGCGCTCTCCAGCAAGGTACCAAAGATGCCTTATTCTTTTGGAAAGCTTAGGAACTTCAGATTCAGAAGCAGGCATCAACTTCCTAAGGTCCAAGGACTTATGCCTGTTCCTGCCTTTATAGCCGATGAGCCAATCAAAATCCATACCCGTCTCTTCCAAAAGAAGATGATAAGCGGTCCTGTAAAGCTTCTTCTCAACAATATGCTTAAGTATCTTTCTTCTAGCCCTTTCACTCTTATAATGGTAGATACGTTCAACTTTCTCAGAATATTTCTCTTCAAGATCCTTCTTAGCCCATCCGACGACGATATTGATCAGGTCCTGCCTTGTAAATTCCGTCTTACCAGTCTCTCTGACAAGGCGCTCATAAAAATCCTGACGGAAAGAACTTTCATACTTCTTAGGAATATCCAAGCTTCCAGTATGATCGGAATTGCCTTTCACGACGCTGGGATTTGAAGCTTTTGGTAAAGTCTTTATAGGAGAAATAGGAGTAATGCTGGGCTTGACCCTTGCCTGAGCAACGACAGGCTCTTTAATCTTTTTAGGATGGCTGGGATGGCTCTCTTCTCTGACAAGCGCATCCAAAGAACTTTCTTTATCTAAAGAACTATCAAGAGGTAAAGCTGCGTCTGGTAAAACTTCATCTTCTGAAGGAAGAGCAGCATCGAGGTGTGCGATGATGCCAGCATCCAGATTCTTGGATACTTTAGGGACTGCCTGTATCATCTGAGAACCTGCCTTATGTTCAACTTCAGCAATACTGGGCTTATCAGCACTAGTCTCGTGAGTTCCTGGTTTAGTAAACCAAAGATAACCCGCAGTGCCCAGAACGCCGATAATGCTAACAATTCCTGCACCGATAGCATACTTTTCTATCTTTATCCTGCGCAAAGCTTTCTCTTCTTCTGTTCGTCCCGTCTCATCAGAAGCGGGCGTTGGTGTCTCAACTTCTTTATGCCTGTCATAGATATTACTTAAATTTGAGATTACTTTCTGCATCTCAAGGTTTTCGGGAGAACCTGGTTGAGTAATACTGCCTTTATCTATAACAGGTTTTAATGAACCCTTCTTCTGTTCAAACTCAAACTTTGTAAGCAGGGATTTTAAAGAATCATCGTCGTCATAGATATCTTCATCATCCTCAGTGACCAAAGATCTGTCAGTGTCAGATACGGAATAAGCAACAGAAGCTTGTGACCTTTCATCAACAGCAACAGGTTGTTCAGCAGGAGCTGGTACTTTGGAAACAGAAGCTTTCTGCAAAGCAGCATCAAAAACATCAGGTTTAGCAGCCTCTTCAGTGACCCGACGGAAAACATCAGTTCCTTCTGAACTTTCAGGGAAATCAGAAGGTTGGGGTTTGATCCTTTGAACAGAATATCTGCGTTCAGAAGCAGGTATCTGAACATCCAAACCATCACCCTTGTTCTTTAAGTATTTAGACATAGTATCTTCAGGGCGTCTTGTTCCTGTATCAACTTTAGCCGAAGCTTCCTGTCCAGAACCTACAGCAGGAAACATTTCAGTCTCCCGAGTAGCCTCTTCAGAATACACTTTATGTTCAGAATGTTGAGAAACAGAATCTTGGTCAACAGATTCAGGAACAATATTCACGCTTTCCATAGTAGCAGTAGGCTTGAAAGCCAGTTCAGAAGTATCATTCTCTTGAGAAGATACCTGTTCAGGAAGCGAAGATACTTGCTCAGGAATCTGAATCTCCGGCAGGGTCTCAGGAATATCGCCTTCAGCTTCAACAGGCCAAGCTTCAGATAAGTCTTCTTCAGGAACAGCAGTTCCAGAAACCTGTCGATCAGAAAGTTGTTCAGCAGCCTTGCGATCAAAAACGTCAGCAAGCTCATCAGCAGGAGTCTCCCCTTCAAAAGTCTGACTTTTCATCCTAAGCGCTTGTTGATCCCTAAAATCCTGTAACCTGGTGGCTTCTTCAAAAGCTGGTCCAACGTCAGCATCAGAGCCGGATTCAGGTGTGAGGTCATCTGGAGATTCTTCAATCTCTGAATCTAGAGGCTGATAAACGACAATGTCTTCGTCGGTAGGAAGCCTATCCTCAGGTCTTACAAAGAATTCCTCATCATCAGGCACAATCGGTTCTTCGGAAGCGGTAGCTCTTTGCTGAGCTAATAAAGCAGGATCTATAGGTGGTGGAGACACTTTTGTCTGTTCAGAAGGGATTTCAGGCACTTGCGCTAAGGCACGATCGATAACATCCTCATCAATGTTAGGATCTGAAGGGACGCTCATCTGGATCTCAATCCTTCTTTCTTCAGGTTTCACCCTGAATTGGGAGCTATGGATGTAAAGGCCATCAGTATCTTCCCGGGCATCATCAAGCATAGACAATTCTTCAGTATCTTCAGGGAAAAAAGGTTCTTTAGGGACGCCTAGATCCTGGTTATGACTCTTATCCTCTATCGCCTCAATAGGTTCGGGTTGTAATTGTTGAGGAACGCCTTGTTCTTCAAATCTTTTCCCAGGAGTATCACCATAACTGGCAGTTTCAACAGGGCTGATAGGTGTTTCTTGGATAGGTTCTTGTAGTCTTGAAATCTCTTCTCTGGCACGATAATCTTCCATCCTTCTCAGAGCTTCAGCTTCAGCCTCTCGGGCCTTTCTAAAAGCCTCTTCAGCGCTTAACCTGGCCTTTTCATCATAAGTTGGTATCCCGTAGAGGGTCTTATTCTTGGGTCTTTGAGGTTCTTGGGCTACAGGTTCAGATGGTGCAGCAGGGCCATATGTAGGAATACCTATTTGGGTGATCTTCTTTTCATAGTTATGTTTATCATCCTTATTATTGTATTCATCAATGCCTTGTTCCTGATAATCAGCTTCAGAAGCCTGAGAACTATCGCTTTCTTCAGATATTGCCCAAAGCGTATCAGTCCTATTCAGGTCGTCTTTAGAATCCTTACCATCATTATTTCTATCAGACATCATAACCCCCTAAAACACCTGTATTGAAGTAAATAATTATATTAGTGAGAGAGCACAATATTTAAATCTTTGGGTTAATAGCCACTGTTAAGTAGATAAAATTGTTTGTTTTTTTGGCTTAATAATCAATATTAGACCATAAAAACTCAATAGCCATCCTTGATCATATCCAAATAAGACCTGACACCAATAAGAAGAGCTATAAAAAGCACCACATACCAGAAGAAAGCATCAGGCTTAGAAACCTTTTCCTTAAAGTTCTTCCAGTTCCAGACATCAGCACTAGCCATCGCATCAATAAGCGAAGCAAAACCCGTGACAGATTGGATAGCAGAAGGAATACAAGCAGAAGCAAAGGCGCCATAACGGGAAAAAACATCAGATTTAGAAGTACCATACTCAATCTTAATATCCTTATCAGTAACCCAGATAGTCTCCATCATAAGACAGAAATTAGTGCTTTCCCTCAGTTCAGGAATATGATCCCTATTGGTAGAGATAGAAAGATCATAATCCTTAAGCTTGCCCTTAGTCACTTTACCATCCCTAAAAGTAAAATATAAGTCAGGACGAGCAACACCCTTATCATCATAAAAGTAGATCTGGATCTTATAATCAGGAGGCAAAAGATCAAGCTTGCCTGAATTATTCAACAGATCAAGCATCTCCTCTGCAGTCAAAGAAGAACCCGAACTGGTAGGAGTAGAAAACTGGATTTCAGAAGGGGCATTAGTCGAGCCAGGTTCTAAACTGATAGTAGCCATAATATTCTTAACAAAAATAAAAACTGCCAAAGCAAGAAGAAAAAAACCAATAGAATAAATCAAGTAGTAATAATTTTTCTTAAGCGTAAATTCTCTCGTAGTCTTCATAGGCAAGGAAGAGACAGGAACAAGGGCTGCCTTATTGTCGCTTGCTTTGGAAACTTTCGCTTCAGAAGGTTTAGTTTTAGGCATATTCTTAGGTCTGAGAGACCTTTTCTTGCTCTTTTTAGGGCCTGTAGTCTTAGAACGCTTTATGCTCTTCTTAGCATGTCCCTTAATAGACCTTTTCCTCTTTTTTACAGGCATGATAAAATCCAAACAATCTTTATTAATAAATCTTGCTCCTGAATCTTGTCTATAGCCTTTAAAATCTTATGGCTCATAATGCACCGAAGATCAAGCCAGCGATCGTAGAATACACGATCACAAGAGAGACATACACAATCGTCTTCTTAGTGCCCAACACGCCACGCACAACAAGCATGTTAGGAAGACTTAAGCTAGGTCCAGCCAGCAATAAAGCTAAAGCAGGTCCGGCATGCATACCTTTAGCTATCAAAGCCTGCAGGATAGGAATCTCAGTCAAAGTAGAGAAATACATGAACGCACCGAAAACAGAAGCGATCACATTCCCGATGACAGTATTATGCCCGACCAACTGAGTTATAAGACTTTCAGGAAGCAAAGGCATGATAAAACCTGCAATGAAAACACCGATAAACAACAAAGGAAGGATCAGTTTAGAAAAACTCCAAGTCTCCTCAAGCCATTTCTGTATTATGTGATCCTTAAACTTCCACCAGACCAGACCGACAACAGCAACAGTAAAAGAGCCCATCAAAGAATACTTAATCACCTTATCTATCTGAAGACCATTCACGACCAACACTGCAATCATCAAGCTGAAAAAGACCAAAAGAACGATGTTAGATATCTTAGACTCTTCACTCTCCTGGATGATCAGCTTAGCCTTATCGACCTTTTCACGAAATATCAACTGCATAGAAAGACCAACAAGAACAGAAAGCAAAATCGCAGCAGTAACTCGCGCCAGGCCAATCTTCAATCCAAGAACACTCATGGTCAAAAAGATGGCTGCAATATTGATAGCAGGTCCTGAAAATAAAAAGGTTATTGCAGGCCCTAAACCTGCACCTCGTTTCCTGATACCTGCAAATAAAGGAAGGATAGTGCAGGAACAGACAGCAAGGATAGAACCAGACACAGAAGCGACACCATAAGAGATATACTTCTTTGCTTCGTGCCCTAAATACTTCATCACTTTTTCTTTCTTGATAAACACTCCGATCGCTCCGGCGATAAATAGGGCAGGTACTAAGCAGGTAAGTACGTGTTTTACTGCATAATCATGCAACAGATCAAAAGCAGATAGGATGGCAGTCTGAAACCATCCAGCCTGAGAAGGGACAAAATATAATATTCCGAAAACAATAACGATCCAAATCATCAAAGTCCAGTCTTTCCTTTCCATAGTGTTTACCTCTTATATTCTAATTATCGTTTTCTTTAGACAACATACCTGCCTTAATCAGCAGGTTCTGTCTCTGCTTTGCAGATATTGTCTTTCTCTATCTGTATCGCTGTATGTTCAACATGATACTTCTCTCTCAGCAGCTTAGTTATCCTCTTGATGAGATCATCAGTCCTCTTGACATTTCCGTCGATACAGACATGGCAAGATAAGAATGATTCTTCGCTGTTAATAGACCATACGTGAAGGTTATGGATGCTTTGAACCCCTCTTACTTCTTTTATATTCTGGTAAACATCATCAAAGAGCATTCCTTTCGGGACTCCTTGCATAAATATGTGCAATGATTCTTTTATCACTCCAACACCTCCCCAGAATATCATCAGTGAGATAGCTATGGATACAAAGATATCAAGAGCATAGAATTTTGTATAATAGATTATTATTGCTGTAAGAATCACTCCTACTGCTGAGATCGCATCATAAAACAGGTGCAGGTATGCAGATCTCATGTTAACATTCTTGTTTTTTTCTTTGTTCAGGATCATGACTGAAAAAACATTACCAAACAAACCTATGGAACCAACACCTATCATCAATCCTAAAGATATCTCTTGATTTCCTCCAAACCGTTTTATAGCCTCTATTATTATCGCAACACTTATTCCCCATAAGAGCAATGCGTTGATCAAAGCAGTGAACACTTCAGTTCTTTTGAAACCAAAGGTATGCTCTTTTGTCTCTTTCTTGTGTGAGATCCTCTCTCCCAGATAACCCAATATTAAAGATAAGACATCTGAAAGGTTATGACCTGCATCTGACAATAATGCAAGGCTGCCTGAGAATATTCCGCCCAGGTATTCTGATACTGTTATTATAAGATTGAGGACAATCGTCCACCCTATCTTTTTTGTGTGACCATGATCATGAGCCATTCTTATCCTCCGATGTTCCTAATATTTTTTTATTTATATCAACAATAATCTTCTCAGCGATCTCTTTCATCTTCTCTTCATCAAAATCCGGCCCGGGCTTTTTCTCACAAGAAAAATGTTCATCTAAAGCATAACTCAAATCAACTTTTAAACCAAGTTTTTCATAACTCTTTGCAAGACATCTTGCCTTACAACCGTCGATAACAACATGAAAATCATCATGCAGAAGAACTTGCGTCGGTCCTTCAATCTCAGGAAATGCTGCTATCGGACATCGCATAAAGGCATTGGGAATCTTCTGAACAATCTCTCTTGCGATAAAACCTGCTTTCTGCCCAATATTTGAGCTTCCGAAACAGCCATTGACGCTGATGGTCTTCCCGAACTGTTCGTGTTGTTTGATTATGGTGTTCCTTGCAGAATCCATATTTATATCCTCAATCGG
>JALWQS010000038.1 GCA_027083015.1 Candidatus Woesearchaeota archaeon | reverse complement strand
CAAGGGATAAGGCTAGAAAACGTAAATCTCAGAAGTCTAAGGGTCTTAGGAAAGGTCATGGTTCCAGAAAGGGAGCTTTTAAGGCCCGTCTTCCTAAGAAGGTCGCTTGGATGGCTAAGATTCGTGCTCAGAGAAAGTTTTTGAAGAGAGTTCGTGAGAGTGGCCTTTTGGATAGTTCGACTTATCGTCAGCTTTACCTTAAGTCTAAGGGTGGTTTTTTTCGAAGTACCCGTCACATAAAGCTTTTTTGTGAGGAACATAATCTTTTCAGGAAGAAAGAGAGTTCATGATTTAGAAAACTGTTACTGTTGTGATGATTAAAAATGTCAAGAAAAATATACGGACAAACCAGGACAATTCCTTTCAGGAGGAAGAGAGAAGGCAAGACTAATTATCGTAAAAGGCTTGCTCTTCTTAAGTCTGGTAAGCACAGGCTTGTTATCAGGAGATTGCTTGGAACTATCGTGTGCCAGCTTGTTGATTATCATCCTGATGGTGATAAGGTCTTGTTTGCTGTTTCCTCTCGTGATCTTAGGAAGCTTGGTTGGAAAGGTCATGCAGCTAATACTCCTAGCGCTTATTTGACCGGTCTTTTGTTGGGTAAGAAGGCTGTTGCCGGAGGCATCAAAAGTGCTATCCTGGATATAGGGCTTCATAACTCAATGAAGGGGAGTCGTATCTATGCTGCTCTTAAGGGCGTCTTGGACGCGGGTCTTAATGTCCCTTCCTCTGAAGATTCGCTTCCTTCGGATGAGCGAGTTTCAGGAAAACACATAGAGGATTATGCTAAGAAGCTGAAAGGTAGTCCTGCTTATGAGAAGCAGTTCTCACTTTACATTAAGGCTGGTTTGAAGCCTGAAGAATTATCCTCTTCTTTTGAGGATGTAAAGAAAAAGATAATTTCAATGTGATGCTTAAAATGGTAGATGAAAAGGAAACAAAAACTGAAGTTAAGGCTGAACCTGTCGAACCTGTTGAGGTTAAGGATATTAAGGATTCCTCAGGATCTTCATCCGAAGTCAGCGAGGTTAGTGATGCGGTTGTTGAGCAGGATGAGAATAAGCATGTTGTTCAGCCTGTTGAGGTTGAGTCTCCTAAGCCTATAAGGCCTGAATCTTCTTTTGATGTTGAGGCTTGGAAGCCTAAGACTTCTCTGGGTGTTCAGGTTAAGAAAGGCGAGATTTCGGATATTGATAAGGTTCTTGATAAGGGTTTTAAGATTCTTGAGTCTGAGATTGTTGATGTTCTTCTTCCTCAGTTAGAGTCTGAACTTTTGCTTATTGGTCAGTCTAAAGGTAAGTTTGGCGGAGGTCAGCGTCGTGTTTTCCGTCAGACTCAGAAGAAGACTAAGGAGGGTAATAAGCCCAGCTTTGCTACTTACGCTGTTGTTGGTGATCATCATGGTCATGTCGGTCTTGGTTATGGTAAGGCTAAGGAGACCGTTCCTGCAAGGGAGAAAGCTGTCCGTAGGGCTAAGTTGAATATCATGAATGTCCGTCGTGGTTGTGGCTCTTGGCAGTGCAATTGTTCAGAACCTCATTCTATCCCTTTCAAGGTTTATGGTAAGTGCGGTTCTGTTGAGGTATTCTTGCTTCCAGCTCCTAAAGGTACTGGTCTGGTGACTGAAACTGAGATTCAGAAGATCCTTTCAATGGCTGGTATTGAGGATGCTTGGTCTAAGACTATCGGCAAGACTACTTCCCGTATCAATCTGATAAAAGCGACTGTTGCTGCTTTGAAGCAGCTTACTTCGATGAAGATTCAGGATAAGCATATTAAGGAGCTTAATGTTGTTGAGTGAAAATGGTAGAAGAAAAATCTAAACAATCGGCTGATGCTGCTGTTAGGTCTGCACCTGCATCTGGTAAGTCTGGTAAGATTGCTGCTGTCAGGATAAGATCTGCTATTCATGCTGATGGTGCTGTTAAGGATACGTTGGAGATGCTTAAGCTTCGTCGTAAGAATGCTTGTGTAATCTTGGATGATACTCCTAGCTTGCGGGGTATGATAGTTAAGGCTAAGGATTTCATAACTTATGGAGAGGTTTCTCCTGATGTTGTTAAGCTTCTTGAAGAGAAACGCGGTAGGAAGGGCAAGGATGGTAAGTTGCTTAATGTTTTTCTTCTTCATCCGCCTAGGGGTGGTTTTGAGAGGAAGGGTATTAAGCTTCCTTTTAATCTTGGTGGAGCTTTGGGTTATCGTGGCACTAAGATTGACGATCTTCTGAAGAGGATGGTCTGATGATATTTGAAGGTTTGATGGTTTGAAAAATGGTATTTCACAAAAGAACTAAGGATTCCAGGCAACGTGGCTCTCATACTCATGGTTCTGGTTCTATGAAAAAACGTCGTGGAGCTGGCAATCGTGGTGGTCGTGGTAACTCTGGTAGTGGTAAGAGGGGCGATCAGAAGAAGCCTTCTTTCTGGAAAGCCAGGAGGTCTTTGGGAAAGTCTGGTTTTACTTCTAAATCTCGTCTTCCTAAGATTAATGCTATTGATATCAGGACTTTGGAGGATTCTCTTCCTACTTTGGTAAAGAAAGGTCTTGTTGATGATAAAGGCGGCCTTTATGTGATAGATCTTGCTAAGCTTGGTTATAATAAGTTATTGAGTGCTGGTAAGGTAACTAAGAAGTTTGATATCACTGTCGGTTTTGCTTCAGCCAAAGCTATTGAGAAGATCGAAAGTGCTGGTGGTAAGGTTACTGTTGAATTAGGTGATGTTTTTGAATCTGTATCTGGTGCTTCTTCTGAAGCTTTAGAACAGGACGGAACTGCTGAGTGAAAATGTCATTTTATGATAAGCTGATTGCAAATCTTCCTGAAGTTGCTAGTCCGACTCAGAAGAAGCTTTCTTTTAATGAGAAACTCAAATGGACTCTTATAACTCTTGTTCTTTTTTTTGCTATGGGTCTTGTTCCTCTTTTTGGTCTTGGACAGAATGCTCTCCAGCAGTTTGAGTATTTGTCTATTATCTTAGGTGCTCATTTTGGTTCTGTTGTTTCTTTGGGTATAGGTCCTTTGGTTACTGGTTCTATTGTTCTTCAGTTGTTGAACGGTTCCGGTCTTTTGAAGTTTGATACTCATACTCCCGAGGGTAAGCGTCGTTTTCAGGGTACTCAGAAGCTTCTCGGTCTTTTTTTCATAATCTTCGAGGCTGCTATCTACGTGTTTATGGGAGGTCTTGCTCCTCCTCCTGAACTTGTAGGCACTTCTGCTTTTTTTTATATGCAGTTGCTTCTGGTCTTTCAGTTGTTCTTAGGCGGAGTTTTGATTATGTTCATGGACGAGGTTGTATCTAAATGGGGTTTTGGTTCTGGCATTTCTTTGTTTATCGTCGCCAATGTTGCTCAGACCATTTTTGTCAGGTCTTTCTCTCCTTTACCTTCTCCTACTAATCCTGGTATGAGTACTGGTGCTATTCCTGCTTTGTTTCAGTCTTTGGCTGTTGGTGATGCTATCACTGCAGGTCTTCAGTTGGCTACGGTTATCGCTACTGTTGTTGTTTTTGTCATTGCGGTTTATACTCAGGCTATGAAGGTTGAGATTCCTTTGAGTTTTGGTCGTGTTCGTGGTCATGGTATCCGTTGGCCTTTGGCTTTCATGTATACTTCTAATATTCCTGTTATTCTGGTCGCTGCTTTGTTGGCGAATGTTCAGCTTTTTGGGCGTCTGCTTCAGAATTGGGGTCATCCTATTCTTGGTTCTTTTGTTGGTAATCAGCCTGTTTCTGGTCTTGTCGCTTGGATCCATTCTCCTAATATTGTCGGCAAGCTTATCAGGGGAAGTTTGACTTTTACTGATCTTGGTCATTCTTTGGTTTATCTGCTTTTTATGATAGGTGGCGCGGTTATTTTCTCTATCTTTTGGGTTCAGACTTCTGGTATGGATGCTCGTTCTCAGGCAGAGAATATCATGAGTTCTGGTCTTCAGATTCCTGGTTTCAGGAAGGATCAGCGTATCCTTGAACGCGTTCTTGGTCGTTACATAACTCCTTTGACTGTTATGGGCGGTATTGCAGTTGGTTTTTTGGCGGCGGTTGCTGATCTTACTGGTGCTTTGGGCCGTGGTACTGGTATCTTGTTGTCTGTTATGATTGTTTATAAGTTATATGAGGATATTGCTAAGCAGCATATGATGGATATGCATCCTATGATGAGGAAGTTCATGGAGTAGCTGTTTTTTGTCTTTTTTTGTTATTGAAAATCTCGTTAGAGATTTGCAAAGAGTTTAATACCCCGACCTTAAGGTTGGGGATAGACCCGAGTGGCGAGTTTTTGTTATTTTGTTGAGTTGGGGTTTTGCTATGGTTTTTCAGACGAATCTTTTGGATCCTGTATTTTCTCCTTTGCTTAGGCTTCCTCCTCTTGTTTCTTTGTTTATTCTTGCTTTGCTTGTTTCTTTGATAATTACTTTGGTCTATAAGTACATGACTGATCAGACTTTGATGAAGGATGTTAAGCTTCGTCAGAAGGAGATTCAGAAAAAGATGAAGGCTGTCCGTAAGGAGCCTGATAAGGCGATGAAGCTTCAGAAGGAGGCTATGGAGCTGAACATGAAGTATATGAAGCAGTCTTTTAAGCCTACCTTGATCACTTTTCTTCCTATCATTCTTATTTTTGGTTGGATGAATGCTAATCTTGCTTATGAGCCTCTTTTGCCTGGTCATGATTTTTCTGTGACTTTGGTCTTTGATGATTCTGCTTCTGGTGATGTCAGTATCTCTGTCCCTGATGGTGTTAAGGTTGTTTCTTCTCCTAAGGCTGAGATCAAGGATGGTGTTGCTCAGTTTGTTCTTAATGCTGAGGCTGGTGATTATCTTCTGGTCTTTGATCATGATGGTCTTAGTTATGATAAGGAGCTTTCTGTGACTTCTGAGCAGCGTTATGCTCCTGTGGTTAAGGTCTTTAAGGATAAGTCTAAGCCTTTGCGCCAGATTGTTCTTTCTAATAAGAAGCTGATTCCTTTGCCTGTCTCTGAGAATCATATCGGTTGGTTGGGCACTTACATCCTCTTTTCGATATTCTTGTCTATGGGTCTTAGGAAGCTTTTAAAGATTTATTAGGTGGTTTGTAAAGATTTTTGGTGCGATGTCTCGAAAAACTAAAACTTGTTTTGAACGTGCAATCTTTCTTTCTTGGTATTGTAGTAAGGGTGATTGTAAATTTTGTTACATGTCTACCCAGAAGTCTCGTATCTCTGATCCTCGTCTTGCTCGACGTCGTTTGGAGTCAGTTCTTGCTGAAGCTCTTATTTGTAAGAAGTTTGGTTGGCGTGTTGAGTTTATTTCGGGCGGTTATGATTCTTTTTCTGTTGATGAGCTTGTGAATATAACCAGGCTTGTTTATCTTATTACTGGTCAGAAGCAGTGGTTGAATGTTGGTGTTCTTTCTGAGTCTGAGCTTTCTCGTTTTAAGCCTTTTGTTGAGGGTGTTTGTGGTGCGGTTGAGATAATTGAGCCTGTTCTTCATGATGCTATTTGCCCTTCTAAGCCTTTGGGCGAGATTGAGGATATGTTTCTTGTTTGTGATCGTTTGGGTCTTAAGAAGGCTATGACTATGATTGTTGGTTTGGGTGAGAAACTTTCTGATTTTCCTTTGTTAGTCTCTTTTATACGGAAGTATTCAGTTGATAAGATCACTTTTTATCGTCTTAAGCCTCAGAAAGGTACTCCTTTTACTCGTGGTCCTGATTCTGATTTTTATGTTGAGTGGGTCCGACGTACCCGGCTTGCTTTTCCTGATATTGAGATTGTTGTTGGTTCCTGGCTCGGCCATCTTGAGGAGATCTCTTCTCTTTTGGAGGCAGGTGCTGATTCTATCACTAAGTTTCCTGCGATAAGGTATTTTGGTTCTGAGCATGCTAAGATTATTGAGTCTCAGGCTGCTCTTGCTGGCAGGATCTTTGAAGGCACTCTTACTGATTTTCGTTCTTTTGATCCTTTTGAAGAGCTTAAGTCTTTGGATCTTGATTCTGATCTTAAGCAGAGGATTGCTGATAAGGTCTTTTCTTATCTTAAGTCTATGAAGAGATTCGCATAACTTTTAAAAAGTCTAACTTCTTACTATACTTTGGAGGGTGTTTATGGCTTTTGATGTTAAACAGACTATATATTTGGTGCTTCTTTTGTTTGCGCTTTATGGTTGTGTTAAGTCTATCAATATCTATAAGGCTAAGCGTCAGTTTAAGTATCTGGTTCTTCTTGCTTTTTTGATCATTGTGGCTCCTCAATTATGGATGCGTGCATATCGTATCAGTGCTCAGGATTTTCTTATGACTTTTCAGTTTGTTCTGACTCTTATCCCTTTGCTTCTTTTCCTTGTCTATGATTATTGGGAGAGTAAGCGTGTTGCTGCTGAGAAGGATAAGATCAAGATTAAGACTTTCTTTGAGCGTTATGTCAATCCTAAGATCATTGATGAGCTTTTGGTTGCCGATAAGTTGGCTCTTAAGGGTCGTAATGCTTACATAACTGTTTTTTTTATGGATATTCGTGGTTTTACTAAGATGTCTGAGAAGCTTCCTCCTGAGAAGGTTGTTTCTATTCTCAATAAGTATTTTGATATCGCTACTTCTATCATCTTTAAGTATGATGGTACTGTTGATAAGTTTGTAGGCGATGCTGTCATGGCCGTCTTCAATGCTCCTACTGCTGTTCGCGATCATCAGCTTAAGGCTGTTAAGGCTGCTATGGATATTCAGGCTGAGCTTAAGAAGTGGGGTCGTATAAAGGCTGGTATCGGCATCCATTGCGGTAATTGTATCGTCGGTAATATCGGTTCTCGTCAGATGATGGATTATACTGCTATCGGTGATACTGTTAATACTGCTGCTCGTCTTGAGGGTCAGACTGCTGCTGGTGATATTATTGTTAGTAAGGATGTTTATGATAAGGTTAAGCATGTTTTTGTTACTAAGCATCGTGAATCTGCTGTTTTGAAGGGTAAGTCTAAACCTGTTGTTTTTTATCGTTTTAAGACTTTGAAGGAGGATTATAGGCCTAGAAAATGAAGAAGATAAGGTTGGCTGATAAGGCTAAGGTTGTTAAGCACATCTCTGAGAGTAGTGATAAGCTTAAGAAGACGCTTGAGCTTCAGAAAGCTAAGGTTTCTGAGAAGGTTTCTGAAAAGCATCTTAGTAAGTCTATTGAGCATAAGATTTCTAGGACTCATAAGATTTGGGAGAATACGGGTGTTAGCCTTTTTAGTGTTCCTGCTTTGGTCAATTTGAGTCATTATTCCAGTTATGGTTGGGCTTTTTTTTCTGTGTTTATCATCTCTTTGATCCGGATCTTTCCTACTTCTGTGAATCAGTTGGAGCCTGTTTCTCTTCTTATCAATTTCTTCATCACTTTTGCAGCTGTGGTTCTTGCTAATCTTGTCTTGTTTGTTATCATGAAGTCTTTTGGTTCTAAGACTAAGTTAAAGGTCTTCTTTTTTGTTGTGAATACTGCTATTGCTATCAGCATGGTTGTTGTTTCTATCACTATAGCTTTGGTTGCGTTTGCTGTTTTTTCTACCATGGCTAAGCACGCGGCTGCTGTGTCTATGTTTTTTAGTATGATTCCTTTCTATAATTATCTTATTTGGGGTTGGTCTGCTGAGACTGTTG
>JALWQS010000037.1 GCA_027083015.1 Candidatus Woesearchaeota archaeon | reverse complement strand
CAATGGGAACTGGAATACACAATCAAAGAAACATTCTATGATACGATAATCTATAGTGCAGTAATATTTGGGATCCTAACAGTCCTGTTCAAAAGATACTTTCCGGGAAGATACATGCATTACAAGAAGATACTTTTCTACATCATACTGTTTCCAGTTGCTATGCTACCGATATTCAGATGCTACTATAAGGTACCATTCGTGTTCTGCAGGATATGTCCAAACCCCTGTGTGTTCGGGATGACAAGAAAATACAACTTTTCAGGATTCTTCCTTATGAACCTGAAAGAAAAACATTTCTGCCAACACCTCTGTCCAATAGGTCAGATGCAAGATGCAGCAAAAAACCTTTATCCAAAAACTCTGATACTGCCAAGATGGTTAAAGCATATACGATGGATGGTGCTGGGAGCGACTATAGTCCTGATCATACTGACCTACATCAATAAGCTGGTGCCCACGATGGCAAATAAGTTCATAAAAAGCACATTATACCTACCAACACCAATCATAATCTCTATATTCTTCGGGATACTGCTGCTCAGTTTCATAATCCCAAGAGTATGGTGTAATTACCTGTGTCCATGGGGTGCATTAAGCGACCTGGTGCTTAAGACAACAAAGATCATAAAGACAGTAACAAAGAATGATAGAAAAGAAGAAAAGAGGACAAAGAGAACAAGTGATTAAGCAGAATAAGATAATGACAGCAATACAAAATTATACATAAAATATACATAAAAATATATAAAGGATAAAAAAGGCATATAAATGATAAAACAGATATAAGAATAAAAACAACAAAGTCCTGATGTATGAACATAAGGCATAAGCACACAAAAGAGGTTAACATGAACATAAACGATCTCAAGAAAGAGCAGATCAAACTTGCGAAGAAAGTAGTTCTAAAAGACGATTATGAAGAGATAACATACATAGGAGGCGTAGATCAAGCTTTTCTTGACAACAAAGTAATATCAGGCGTAGTCGTCATGGAGATGAAAACACTCAAGATCGTGGAGAAGAAATACGCCGTCGTAGAAGCGCCGATGCAATACATACCAGGATTCTTATCATACCGCGAAGGACCAGCAATAGTGGAAGCGATCACAAAACTAGACCAAAGACCAGAGATGCTATTAGTAGATGGAAATGGAATATTACACCCAAGAAGGATAGGACTGGCATCACATGTAGGAATACTGCTAGATATACCAACTATCGGCGTAGCAAAAAAGATAAGCATGGGAGAGATTAAAGACGGAAAAATCATGGATGAAGGAAGAGTATTAGGAATAGAACTAAAAACAAAAGAATACTCAAAACCGATATACATCAGTCAAGGACATCGCGTAAGCCTAAAAAGCTGCGAAAAGATAGTGAAACAAGTATCGGTGGAAGGCCATAAGATGCCAGAACCATTACACGAAGCTCACAAATACGTAAATAAAGTAAGAAAAAAACTGATGAGCAAAAAGGATGCGCAAAAAAACAGAAAAGAAAACAAAGAGAAAGAACATACAAGAAGAGACAAAGAAGAATAACAATGATAAGTAAGCAGAACAAGCAATCACCTAATAGACACAAAATACACAAATAAGACATACAAAATTATTTAAAGAAATCCTTATCCTTCAAGCAATGGGGTGTTAGATTGAGCTTATTCAATGATGCATTAAAAAGCGGGGAAAGCCTATTTCTAAACGAGTACGCATTAGACTACAATTACGTCCCAAAACTCCTGCCTTACAGAGAAGGAGAACAAAGAGAGCTAGCAAGATGCATAATGCCATTACTTCAAGGCAGGAACGGGAGAAACCTGCTTATCCATGGACCTCCGGGAATAGGAAAAACAGCAGCTATGAAATGGGTATTCAGA
>JALWQS010000036.1 GCA_027083015.1 Candidatus Woesearchaeota archaeon | reverse complement strand
GTCACTTCATAACCCACTTCTTGAAAATCTCTTAGTTTCATCAAGGGAACTGTGTGTCCCAGGTGGATATCCGGAGCTGTAGGGTCCACCCCCATCTTGACGACGAGACTTCTTTGCTCACGTTCTGCTTTATCTATCTTCCATGCTAATTCTTCTCTCTCTATAAGTTCTTCCACTCCTCGCTGAAGGTATCTTATTTTTTCTTCCACATTCATTTTCTGTTCACCGCCTGATTGCTTCAATAGGTTTCGTTGATTGGTTATATTTTCGCGAGGGCAATTCATCCAATATTTTTTCTCCAAGATCTTCAATTTTTTTTACTAATCCGTCTATTGTTTCCTCTTCGACATAAGGATGTACGATTATTGCTCTCTGCACTTTTACTTTCTTTTTTCCTATTGATAATTCATTACTTCCAATATAGTATTCTCCATCAGCATATACTTCTTCATTTAATCTTCTGTTAAGATGATTTAGCTCGTCTTCAGTATATGTCTGGTCATTCTTGTCTTCGGAAGGTTTTCTGATGTTAGGATTATATCTGAAACAGAGAACATTCATCTCAGGATCGTGCAGTCTTTCCAAAACATCGCTCTCCTCGATAAGTCTTGAGAGATATTCTGTCATCTTGACTGTATGATCAAGTATTGTTTCGTATCCTTCTTTGCCAAGCGCTTTTATTGAAGCATAAAGCTGTAGTATCCCTGCTGATGATCGGCTTCCTTCTACCGTGCTGTTTCCATTATCATAGTGTTTGGTTTTTCCTAGGATGTAAGGGGCGCTTTGTTTCAGATTGTCGACCGGATCAGTTTTGTCTCTGAAGATTATTCCTCCGCAAGAGTAGTTTGTATAGAACATCTTATGACCATCGACTGTAACCGAGTCTGATCGTTCTATGCCTTTGAATTTTTTTCGCATTCGCTTGGATGTCAAGAATGCGCCACCATGTGCTGCATCTACATGAAAGTATATGCCTTCTCTTTCTGTTATGTCCGCTATCTTATCCAATGGATCGATAGCTCCACGACCTGTGGTCCCTGCAGTGGCAACCACTGCAATAATTGTTTTGCCTTCTGCTTTAGCTTCTTTTATCTTTTCTTCAAGAAGGTCAGGACGCATTCTTCCTTGTTCATCAGTATCTATCTTGATTACGTTTTCATTGCCTATTCCTATATAGCCCCCCAATTTCTCTATAGAATAATGCGCTTCTTTCGATGTAAAGATGATTGCGCCTCTTTCCGGATCTTTACTTTTATCTGTCAGCTCTTTCCTTTGTAACCGTTCTCCCTGAAAATAAGCTGGTAGGCCTTTATCCGCAACACCTTCATAACTCTGTTGATCGTTTATTTTGCCTTTGCTGTTATTTTTTCTTAGGGTTTTATTTCTGGCTACTAAAAGTGCTGTGAGATTAGCTATTGTTCCGCCTCCGACGATATTGCCGTCAGGTATCAGATCAAGTCTCTTTTGGTCTTCTTCTGTAAGTTTATCCTTGGTTTCGATTCTTGCTGGTGTCTGTTCATGGTCTTGTTTATAGCCTATAATATCTGCCATCCATTCCGTTGTTATTTTTTCCATGATGGTTATTGATGGTGAAACGCATTGTGCTATCACATTTGCGTTGAGAAAATTACCAATTATGCTGGCTGCAAATGCTGCGATATTATCGTGCGGGTGCATCTCTCCGTTGAAGTTTTGGTTAAATCTTATGCTAGGATCTGTTTGCCTGTCCAGTTCTCGCAATATTTGGAAGAGCGAGGTGGTTTGTTGGGGAAATTTTTTGTTTTTTTCAGCATAATGCCTTTTCTTAACATCTTCAGGAGCAAGTCTTCCTGGAACCGCATTATCACATTTTCTTTCAAGCTCTGAACGTTCTCTGAAGT
>JALWQS010000035.1 GCA_027083015.1 Candidatus Woesearchaeota archaeon | reverse complement strand
CCAGAGATGAGACCATTTTTCATAAGCCGTTTGATACGATAATCAGCAACTTCCCTGGAGATGTTAGTGGCGTGACCGATAGCTTTAGAAGTAAGACGTGCGTTCTCGTTCAGCATACGGAGAATCTCACGATCCTTATTATCAAGCTTTATAGAGACAAAAGCATTCCTGTTGTTATCATCAGAATCAGCTTTAGTTCGGTCATGTTCCTTCAGGTTTTTTTTAGTAGCCATGTTTTTACTATATTCTTTAGTATTTATATATTTTTTTGTATTTAATCAAAAAAGAGGCTTATTTTTTCTCAATTCGTGTATGGCAGTCATCTTCTATCCTATCAGGAAGCGCAATAATGTTTAAAAAGAACAGGTTTAATAGTTGTCTTATGAAACAAGGACCAAGAATGAGATATACATTTACAGCAGAAGGTCATGAAAACATATCCGCAAACCATCGGAACACCCTGGAACTGACAAAAGATAAAGAAGTCTCAAAGAAAGGGGATTGTATAATAGGCGTGAATGCGACTTATGACCTGAGCAAGATCAGAAAACTTCTGAAAAAATACAATCAGCTAAAGATGAAACTGGAAGCAGATGGGGTGGAAGAAGAGATAACATTCACAGGTAACAAACACTTCACGGATAAAAACGAGATTGTGTTGAGACTTGGAGATTTTCTGTCAGAAAGAACATTAGGTATACACGCCAGTAAATCATCAAAGATGCTCAACAGAAAACTAATACAAAAACTGGAATATCCAGGACAAAAATTGACAATTACCCTGGAACCAATGATCAAAGCAATCATATTCGATTTTGACGAGACGGTCGCCAAATCAAACGAACCGATATGGCACGCAAACAACAGATTAGCAGAAGAATTTCTTAAAAGATATTCCATATACCCGCCGACAGCACTGAAGATACTGTATGACGTAGACAAGGAATACATAGAGAAAGGGACAGGAAAAACACCAGAATACTATGATAGAAGAATCTGGTTCAAGGAATTTTTCCGACGCACAGGAATAAAAGTCACGAAAGAAGAGATAAATCGGTATGTAAAGATCTATTGGGAAGAGATGATGAAACACGCAAGATTCTTTCCAGGAACAAAAGCTATGCTAAAAAGACTCAAAAAGAGCAGAAAACTGGCAATCTATACCGATTGTGACGGAAAAAACGGGATAAAACAAGAGCGTATGAAAAAATTGGGAGCAGAAGAGTATTTTGATGTCATAATAACAGGAAACCATGTAGGTCAGAACAAACCAAGCAGAAAGATGTACGAGAAGATACTGAAAAAACTGAAAGTAAAACCCGAAGAGTGTATCATGGTAGGAGACCAGCCAAAAAAAGACCTTGAACTGGGAAAAAAACTGGGAATGATAACGGTATGGATCAAACAGGGATGGAGAGCCAAACAATATACAGAAACTCCGCATTATGTGGATCATGAGATCAGAAACATCTTAGAACTAGAAAAACTAATAAAAGACCATTACTGATAAAAGCTGTCGTGAGCAGATATTCAAAGCTATCAGCATCACAAATCTAAAACCCACGAAACCATAATATCAGGTAAGCACATGAAACAAGTAACACTGAGCAAAAAAGACGTAAAAGACCTAAACAAAGAGATAGCGGAACTATACGGGATAGAAAAATTCTTCGACAAGTCAAACAATGTAGCACTATTAGAAGACAGTTATATCATCTGCGATGGTCTTATGCTATTCTTCTACAAAGAAGATAAACTTATACCAACATTACACCTGTTACTGAAACAGAACTTTCTTCCAAAAGTAGCTGTAAATATGGGAGCAGTACCTTTCGTAGCTAAAGGAGCGGACATAATGCGACCTGGAATAGTCGGTGTTGATCCTAAAGTTAAGGAAGGAGACATCGTATCAATAGTAGATGAAACCCATGATAAACCATTAGCAGTAGGGGAAAGCCTGTTCTCCAAGGAAGAGATGGAAGAGATGGAAGCAGGAAAGATGATCTTATCTTTACACCACGTTGGAGACAAGATATGGAACTTCCAGAAAGACGAACAGTCCTGACCGGAGACAACAGATCAAAAGGCAAGGTTTTGACACTCTCCTCCCTTTTACTATATTCTTCTAAGACAAAAACTTTATAATAGCAAAAAGAACAATAAAGTGAGGTAAATATGGAGGAGCTGAAACATCATTTTTATTCAAAAGACTTTGGAGTGCTCATAGGAGAGATGCGGAAACTTGTAAGAAAATACAAAGGAGAAGCGCTAAAAAGGGAACTAAAATATCTCATAGGAGAAGGAGAAGATGAGATATTAAGGGAATGGAGAGAACGAAAGCAGGCCAATGAACACACGCATGATGATCTGTTGAACATATTAGGAAGCATAGTCTCATCCATAATTTACGGAGATGCGCCGATACAAAGAGCATATCTCGTACAGACAAAATGTCCAAAATGCCCTCCGGAAAGAGCCTACCAAAAACAGATAATACCTGTGAAGAATTACATATCCGAAAGAGACTTTGACCCTTTCGACCCATCGGAAGATCTTAGACCGGCAGATGGAGAAGGATTCACATTAGAATGCGTGCATGGATGTGGAGTCATGACAGACGTAACAAGTTCAAGCAACCTGTTAGTCGCAAGAAAAGAACCTATACTCTACACTAATGACCTGCATTACCTAAGATTAGGAGCCGAGGAATACCACAGAAGATTCCTCTCGGATCATCCGTTAGTCACAAGATTAAGCACCAGAGAAAAATCAGCGCAGGGAGAGATAGAAAAACTGACTAAACTGATCGTGTATGATGAATCAAATCCTCAGCATAAGAAAAGAAGTTTAGCTGACAGGTTCGCCCTGCAAATCGGTCTGGACTACCATTCACCAAACGGAAGGTTAAGATCCAAAGATCTTTCTTCCGATAGACTCGCCAAAAGAATAGGCGGAATGTTCAAAAAGCTGTTCGGGATGACACTGGAAGCCGCAGCAAGACCTGCAATCTCTTACGCAGGAAGACTTGAAGGAAAAAATCCTAACACAAGTGAAAGAGCGGTAACAGAAGAGACTTTTGCAACACTGGATGGTCTCTTAAAGCTTCACTATGCAATGCAAGGACTGATCATGAAAAGAGGCTCTCAGGCAGGAATGGAATTTTATGATCCTCTTGATGACAAACTATTAAATCCAAGAGCGAACGGATTCAAAAGCCTGCAAAGCCACATACTCTATGGAGGCAAACTATTCGAGATGCAGATAAAACCTGAACAGGTCATACAGGGAGAATCAACATACGGTTCAAGACTGTTCCACCCATCATACCATGAAGTTGAACTAGACATCTGGAAAACGACAATGGATCCGGAAGTAGAACCCATAATCGTAGAGGTCTTATGGGAACTGTGGGGTAACAAGAAAAAATTTTCTGACAGGATACAATCATTGATAGGAGGGAAAAAATGGAAGAAAAAGGGATAATACGAACAACAGAATATGTTGTGAGAAACGTCTCCTTGGATGCAATCATCCTACTCTCACATCCGAATCAAGAAGATTTTGGAGTCCTGAGAGTCCATCCAAGAGATGTAAACCTGCCTCATGTATATACGCATGAGGAAACAGTATTAAGACCGTTCTTCGAAAGATACTCCACAGAAATAAAGCGGCCGTTAGAACAGATAGCAGTTACACTCTTTGGCGGAGAGTACGAATGGAATGAAATACTTGATCAGATATTAGTAAGCTCCTCACAAGACAATCTGAGAAGAAGGATGGAAGAATACTTCGAGCAACAGAACTTTGGAAAAGTCAGGTATTTTGAGACAGATAAGAATGCTATAAAGACAATAATTGTAAAGCCCTATGGAAGATATTCTGTCAAAGAAGAGATTCCAGAACTGAACACGTATGAAGCGCAGATGACAAAAGCGCAATTGTTAGCTTTCAGAGAAAAATTCATGCGGTAAAAGAAAAAACAAAACTATAAGAAGGTCCTGGTTCTAAACATTCAATTGATGAGGTTCTCAGTACGACGACCCTTAGGTACAAAATTAAGGATCCGGTTATTCAAGACCCTGCCAGAACCAAGAAAATCAACCTTATTCTTACCATCCTTGAGAATGACAAAACCCGAGAACCCCTTAAGCTTCTCTTCATCAAAAACAAGATCCTCACCTCTAAACCAGGCGGCAACATTCTCCTCAGAGATCTCAAGAACATTTTTCTTCGCAAGAGGGCCGATCAGCTGAGTACCTTCAATACTAAGACGTGATTCTTTATCATCAAAACGGCCGATATAGAGACCTGCCTTATCAACCTTAAAATCCTGCCAGTCAAGCTTGTCAAGATCCTGGCTGATGAGGAAGACCTTTTGCTTGTTACTCTGAAGCAAAACCGCAGGAGGAAGTGAAGCACCCCATTGATCTTCAATCCGCTTAAGAATATGTTTCTTCTCTCTGCTATTAAGAATATGCAAAGATTCTCTCAAAGATCCTTCTTTAGCCATAGAACAAAGAAAAAAAGAATAAAATAAAAAACTTACCTTTATTGGACGACGTTGTAACGCTCAGCGATCGTCTGGTGCTTAAGGTCGGAGTCCTCTACATTATTGAAAGCGAGGTCCTCAAAGACATACCTTTTCTTATCGCCATCTTTGGTAACTTCAACCTTAACAGGCACACCGTAATAATCATCAACCCACATGACTACCTTAGCACCTTTATCATCAGTGTAAGCAAGCCTTACAACAGTGCGCTGCTGCATAGTCTCAGTAGTCTCTATCTCAGCATAAGTAACACCTTCAATCCAGTCAATAGGACTCTTGCGATTATACTTAGCAAACTTTACCTTTACAGCCTGATTAGGATCCTTACACTTAAACTCATTACTCTCACAATAACCAACAGCAGTCTTTGAAGCCTTATCAAGATAGACCTGATTAACATAAGTATCAGAATTCACCTGATCAAGAGTCCTAAGATCAATATGCATCTTATTGTCTTTGATCCAAGTAGGCCACTCAGCAGGATAATTCAAAGGATCCTGATACATGTAATGCAGGCTCTTGACTCTTGAGTGCTTGGAAAGAAGATCCTTGACCTTTTTAGAAGGCTCTTTTACAGGTGCGGTCTCAGGTTCAGGTTCCGGCGCGGAATTGTACTGCTCAGCAGGTTGAGGCTCAGGCTCAGGTTGCGGAGCGGTCTTAACATCATCTGTCGGTGACGGATGAGAGACGGTCTTTACCTCTTCAGGCGCGCTAATCTCCTTAGAACCGCAGCCAGAAAGAACAAACATCGCGATGACAAGAATCGCTAAAATACTAACAATCTTTTTCATATGCTAAACACCCCCATGTTTAGTTTACAAGCTCCCTGAATATTTTTAAGCAGTTGAGTTTAAAAATGTTTTGTTTAAACAGAAGTCCGGAGTTATAACCAACAGTTTCAACAGCCCAGGAAGTTCCACTATCATGGATAAATCCGCCGTATCAATAATAATATAAATGCTCAATAAATGGCCAGTAGAACAATAAGTGTGAGTGTAAACATGTTTAAGACAATAACTGAAGGAAAGGCAAAGGTCAAGATATCAGATCAAGAGAAAATAAGTTCGGACCTGCCAGTATTCTATAATCCCAAGATGAAACTAAACAGGGATATAAGCATCCTATTATTGAAGATCATAGATAAGACAGAGATACAGGTATGCGATCCTCTGGCAGGAACAGGAGTAAGAAGCATACGCTTTCTATCAGAAACAGGAGAGAAGATAAGAAGCATAACGATAAATGATAAGAACAAAGAAAGCTTTAGGATAATAAAAGAAAATCTGAAACTTAACAATCTGGAAGAAGATGAAAGGATAATAACAGAGAACCGAGATGCCAATGCGCTGCTTCTGGAAAGTTCAGGATTTGACTATATAGACATAGACCCTTTCGGAACACCGAACCCTTTCCTGGACATGGCTTCACGAAGAATATCAAGAGATGGGATATTAGCAGTGACCGCAACAGACACATCAGCGTTGAGCGGAACATACATCAATGCCTGCAAAAGAAAATACTGGGCAAGACCCCGACGAGACTACATGATGCATGAGACAGGACTAAGGATATTGATAAGAAAATGCCAGCTTATAGCTGCGCAATACGAGAAGGCATTATTGCCTATACTTAGCTATGCTAAAGATCATTATATGAGAGTCTTTTTCAAGGTAGCGAAAGGAAAAGCCAAGGTAGATGAAGTTTTGCGACATCACGGACCATTCAACGAAGCAGGACCTATGTGGCTTGGAAAGCTAGCAGATGTAAAACTATTATCAAAGATGTATGCGGTTGCAGTAAGTCAACATTACGACATAGATTATGACTTCCTAAGATTGCTGAAAGAAGAAGCAAGTTTCGGAGTTATAGGGTTCTACGATGTGCATGCATTATCAAAACAACTGAAGATAGGATGTCCTTCCATGGAGTTTGTAAACAGCAAGCTGAAAAAAGCAGGCTATACTGGTGTGAGAACACACTTCTCACCTTACGCTCTGAAGACAGAAATGTCAAAAGAAGAATTCATACAACTTCTAAAGGATAAGAAAAGCCAGTCCCTATAGTTCCGACCTGTAATGCCTGAATAAGATAAGGAAAAAGAAAAGATCAGTTAAGCTTTGAAGATATATCAAAAACTTCAGGCTTCTTAGAAAAAAGATCAACAATATCAGCACCTTCAGCCTGTTTGTTATCTCTGGCAGCTCTTGTCTCATAGCTTCTCTGAAGATTCTTCTCAGCAGCCAATACTTCCTTCCTTGCCTGGCTGTAATTGTTAAAAGCTTCTTTCATATCTTCAACGAGGTAGGAATGCTCCTGTGTGAGTTCTCTGTAATCCGCTAATGTCTCAGCAAGCTGTCGATTGTAATCATTCACAGCCTCACTATTGCCTGAACTCTTAGCACTAGCAACCTGCATCCTTAACTCTTTTATCTCAGACTGAAGTTCAGAAATTATCTCAGCAGAAGCTTTTACATCCTCAGCGAGGGCTGAATACTCTAGTTCAGCAGCTTCTTCACGTTCATAAGCATTAACAGTCTTACCATTAAGGTTTTTCTGGGCTTCTCTCATCAGATCATAAGAGGCTTTCTGAACAGCCAACTCATCACTGATAAGGTCCCTATCGACCGTGTATGCTTCTTTTGGTTCAATTGCGAGATTCATATCAAACACCTTTTGATTTGTTGTTTTAATCATGATAACCTAAGAGCAAATTATCTTTGCCTGTAAGGTATAATGTTAACTCCGTATATAAATGTGTCGCTGTTGTTTTTTCTATATCTCTATATTGTGTGTACTTTATTAGTTATATGTAAATTAAGTCGCTGTGTTTTTTCTTAACTTCTTATCTTACCTATATGTTGGAAGTTGTATTTAAATGTGTTGGGTTTTTAGTTTACTTTTTTCTTCCTATTTTCTATGATTTCTTTTATTTGTAAATATATTTTCTTTTATTTTTTTACCTTTTTAATTTTTGGTGAGCTAGAATCCAAATCACTTTTAAGAATACTCATCAACTGTGTTCCTAATCTTTGATCCTGAGCATTTGATCGGGACAATGGAACAGACAATCACCGGTCATTTTGTTATTGAAAATCTCGTTAGAGATTTGCAAGGAGTTTAATACTCCGTCCTTTAGGGCGAGATTTTCAATCCCAAAAACTCGCCGTTAAGCGAGGGTCGTTAATACCCCTACCTTTAGGTTGGGGATAGACCCGAGTGGCGAGTTTTTGTTAT
>JALWQS010000034.1:2106-7786 GCA_027083015.1 Candidatus Woesearchaeota archaeon | reverse complement strand
CTACAAAAGAAAGAGAGCATAAGAGAAAAATCAGCTGACAATAACAGCAAAAAAGATGAAGAAGAAAGACATGAGGAAGAAAAAACAATATACCTATTATCATCAGACGGAAGCATATCTCTCAAGGAAAGAGAAAAGTTAGGAACAGACGAGCTGATCATAAGACCATTCACGAAAGAAGAGACCGCAGAACTAGCAGAAAAGATACTGGGAAAGACCGACCCAAGAATAAAAGAAGAGATACACAAGATATCAGCAGGAATACCTTTCGTGACAAAAGACCTTATACAAAAATATAAGCAGAACACAAAAAGATCAACAAGATCAACAGTACCTAATGAGATAATACTATTAAGAAAGATATTCGCGCTGGAAATATCCATGCCTTATTCAAAACTATACAGCTACTGCAAAAATATATTTCAGACAAGCCTAAACCAAGCACGAGGATCAGCATTGCTGAAAGGACTTCTAAAGATACTCACAAGGCATGACAACCTAAAACTTTCAGAGATATCACGCCTGATGTACAGATCAGCACCAGTCACCAAATCACTATTGGAAAGACTCATAGAAGTGGACCTGATAGCAAAAGAAGGAAACACATTCAGGTTTCAAAACCCGATACTGAAACAATGGCTGATACTCTTCTTTGAAGGAGAAGAAACAGACGACACCACAGGAACAGAAGATACAAGAAAACTGTTCGAATCATCAAGAACAGACGAAAAACTACAGAACATAATAGCTAAGATAGGAGGCCGAGGATGAAGAACGCAAGCAAGAAGAGACTGGCAATCATGTTCTTGGTATTAGTGATAGGCCTCATGCTGCTAAGCCTGACAGCAGAAGCAGCTTTCAAGGATAAAGCCAGAGACTCATGGGCAAAGACCAAGAACGGAATACACAAAGCATGGAGCCACATATCAAACTATGTCAGGAGCGGAGCATTCTGGATAAACGCCATACTCATAACCATACTGGCGATAGTGCTGCTAGTATTCTTCCTGAGCGACAAGCTGAGCGACAACAGCACTAAGACGCTTATCTATGTGCTTATAGGAATAATAGCTATAGTACTATCTACACACATAATAGACAACAGAGGAAATCCTACGTACCTATGGAAACAAGAACAATTCAGACAAGCAACACAGTTCTTCATAGGGCCGACAAATGCGATGGGAAGATGCCCAGTGGATGTTTTCCTAGGATCAGAAACATTAGGGACAATAGTGGGTTTCGGACGCGACGTAGTGGGCCTAGGAGGAGAACCTCCCTGCTGCGGAACAGGAGCATACGAAAAGTTTTATCCTGAAACTAATACTAAACAGTGCAAACAGGCGGTACTCAGGATAAACGAGAACGGAGCAGGACTGCCGGCACTTATAGTAGCGACGATAATATTCTTCGTACTCTTCAAATGGCTGATGAAAGACACAGAAAGGAAGTATCTATTGTCCATGGCCATAGTCCTGGCAGCATTACTGGCGAACGAACGGGTAACAAAGAACCAGATACTGGTAATCGTAGGTTGGGTAGTGCTGGGAATATTCGGACCAAAACTTGCCAAGCTGATGGGCAAGGTAAAAGAAGAAGGGGATGAACAAAGCTCAGGATCATTCGCAGGAAAAACATTTGGCTTAGCGATAGTATATGCAGGCGTACAAACAGCATTAGGATTGTTAGGAACGTCACTCTGGGGAGGAACAGTGCCTGCTTCAGGATTCGGAACACCGACGCTATTCAAACACTTGCTATTCGGAAGCGGCATAGGAGCAGTATACGCCCTGATGACCGGTGACGCGATGAAAGACTACTTCGCCAAGATGAGCAAAGCCAAGAAAGAAGAGGTAGAGAGACAGATAGGTGAAGGCAACTACGGCAGAGCATTGGTAAGCGCCTTACCATTCGGAACAAAAGCACTACAAGCTTATGATAAGACAAAAGAGATCATAAAGAACTTCCTTGGAATAGAAGAACTGGAAAAAGAAGCAGAGCAGAAGATAAGCCTGATAGAACAGATAGTCAACAGAAGAGACCAACTCAACGAAGAGATACTGAAAGAACTGACAAAACCGCCTCAAGAATGGGATCGCAAGAAGATCTCAGAACTCAGAAGAGTAGTGAGCGAACTTGACAAGGAGATAGAACATCAGGCAAGAAACGCCCAAAGAAGATATAGAGAATTGGAGAAGATAAGACTATGAGATGCGGACTCAAAATGTTGATTCAGGGTAATATCACGATAAGAGAACAAAGCAACAGAATAACGAGATAACATAATAAGATAAAGGAGATAAAAATGCCACTAATAAGCCAAAAAGGATGGGAAGATTTTGTAAATACCCTGCAGGCAGCAGGAGAACAATCAAAAAAGGTCTTGGAAGAGATCAAAGAACAAAAGACAAGACGTATAGGACACCTACAAAACCTGCTGAAAGATGAGAAACTGCTGAAGAATCCTCTATTTTTCCTGAAAGAATTCATGCCCCGGGTGGACGAAGAGAGAAAAAAAGCAGAAGAACTGAACGCAAAAGAACTGGCTAAAATCTTAGAAAAGAAAAAAGAGAAAATCAGCAAAGACATCCACCAAAGAGAAGAATTCATTGAAGAAGCGCACAGATCATTGAACAGGCTGCAAGGAATCAAGAACCCTTTCGAGTTCAGACATGAACTGATAGAGCAGATAAACAGACTGACAGAAAAATTTCCCCATACAGCATTAGCAAAAGAGTATAAAAAGGGAAAACCAAAAGCCTATTCCCGACTCTTAGAGTATGAAAAAGCAGAAAGCTTGCTGATGTACCTGTTGTATACAATATCAAACAGCGACCATGACCGCATGGTAAGACCCCTAATACTAAGATCGCTCCTAGAAGAAGGAAAAAAAATAGCAGAACATAAAGGAATGGCAGTATTCAAGGAAGAAAGAGGAAAACCAGGAGAACTAAACCAAGTACTCATATTCCTAGACAAAAGAAACAAAGCACGATCGATAAAAGCCTTCAAAGAACTAAACTTTGAGCTCGGAGCCAGATGGCTTGAGGAAATAAACAGAGAAAAAGAGCCCTTCAGGTCAGATATGGCAGACGCTATACCAAGATTCTTAGCCACAAAACTGGCAATGATGGAGGGAAAAGAATCTGCAGAGGGCGATCTGGAAGCACTACTGAAAAAACTTGTAGGAGATGCAGCAAAAGAACTGAAAGAACAGCTGGAAAAAGAAGAACTCATAGCGGGTACTACAAGAGATATGAAAGAGATAAGAGAAGCAGTGAAGAAAGAGATCGAAAAAGCAGAAGAAGAATTCAAAGAAAAAGAAGAGCTAGCAAGAACGACCTATAATGAAGTGATAAGAGATGCGGAAGGCTTTGCAGCCATGGGAGATATATTGACAAGACCTGTAGAAGAATGGGAAGAAGTCAAGAAGCAGAAAGAAGCATGGGTAAAGTTTGAACTCGAACTTTACGAGAAAGAAAAGAAATGGTCAGAAAGAGCTTTACAACTGTTGACTGACATAGAAAAAGCTGATCCGCAAAAAGACGCACTACTACAGCAACATTACCCAACACTATCACAGATTGCGCGACACTACAGGCAAGCATGGACACAATTGAAGCAGGCAGCACAAAAACAGCCTGAGATCACAAGAAGAGTGCGTGAAGAATATGAGGAAGGAGCAAAAGCCGCAGGTATCCTGCCGAACCAAATGAGGATTGAGGAGAAGAAGTTGATAGGGCATATCAAGGGAATGCAACAGCTAGTACCTGAAGGAGAAAGATACACCCTAAACCCTGAACATTCAGTATCTATGCACGCAACCAGATCTTCTATGACGAAAGAAGAAGAAATACGTGCTCCTGAAAGATCATAGATGATTGTCAGGATGAAAAATAAAAATGAAGATTAAAAAATGAAGATTAAAAAATGAAGCTTTACAGCAATACCCAAGAGAGAAAAACTCTAAATAGGATAACTGAGAACAGAAAAATCACTGCTGGAACAGTCAGGAACAGAAGAGATCAAAGATTACAAAAAAGAATATTCATGATCCTGCTGATAATAGTGATCACACTATCATTCTCGAGCGCAGCGACAGCAAGCATTGCAGACAGGTTCAAAGGCGTAGGCGAGAGAATAAGCAGCAGCAACCTCGGAAGTTATTTCCGGAACTATGCACAAGAGACAGGGCCTACGTTCTTTGACTTCTTCATCTTTTTTGTAATATTCTTCGCATTATCATGGATAGCCATGTCACAAGCGTTCAAAGACGCCAATAAAGGAGCAGTGATAGGGTTAAGCATAGCATTAGGAATAGCATTAGCCTTCGCATTAGTATACGGAGGAAAGATGACACTAAAAAAAGTACTGCCTTTTGCATTAGGCATACTTGCGATAGCGATGCTCATACTGATAAATGTGCTGATAAAAAAATACATATTTACCAGCGATACGACAGGAGCAAAAATCGCCAGCTTCCTGATAGCGCTGATGGTCACGATAATCCTAGTGTTCTTGTTGGTATCTGTGATCTGCATGAACAACCGTTGCGAAAGCAGTCCATTCTGGAGCAAAGTAGTGGGGGCGGACTCAATATTCGGAAGCCTATCGAATCTCTGGAACTACATCTTCGGAGGAGAATCCTCGCCGATAACCAAAACAGTGCCTTCACCTTCAGGACCTAATGAGTCAGTATTCAAGAATGCGACAGCAACCGCTACAGCGACGACATCATCAAGCAACATAGGGCTGACAGCATTAGCAATCCTTGGAGTATTAGCCGTCTTCTTAGGAGCTGGATATTTAGGAAAAAGGAGATATGAAAAACTTCATCGAAAACCAGGAGGAGAACCATTAGATGAGGAGGAAGAAAAACTCTATGCGAAATTCTTTAACCTCTTCAGCGGATGGGTGGAGCTGTTCAAGAAAAGACTATCACTGTTCCATGAGGTAAAGGAGGAAGTGATACAGGAAGGAAAAGAACTGCAAAGGACAGAACCGTTAGCCGATGCTTTGAAAAAAGACATAACCGACGAGACAAGCGCAGACTCAACAATAGGAGGAATAATCGGCAGGATAAAAAAAGCCGTCGATGAAGGGCTAGACCTAAAACAGCTCATACAACATAACAAAGTGGAAAGAAAAAAGATAGCAGAAGTGCTTGATACCTGCCATCAAGAAGCGCAAGGAATAGAAGAAGTAGAAGCAAACCTTGATGCGCTGAACGGAGTGATAGAAAAACTGGATGAGAACGACCAACTGTTCCAGCACATAAACGCGTTACAGTTCCAAAAGACACAGGTCATAGAAAAAGAAGAGCTTGAAAGGATGCACGCAGAGATCCAACAACTGATACCCGCTTTCCAAAACTTTTCAGCGCACTGCGACGCAATACTGAAGATACTTAACAAAGAGACGCAAGACCTTCAGGAACTGAGTGAAGGAAAAGGATTCACAAACTATGCAGAACTGATAAGGAAAGTCATGGCATTAAGAAGCAATTTCAGTACACTGAACATGTGGTTCAGCCAAAAAGTGGTGCTGTTGAAACAAGTAGCAGAAGCTCTGGAACTCTTAAAGAAAGATATACATGAGATAGAAGATTCAGAGATAGCAAAACTAAAACAGTTCCTGGAAACAGCAGAAGATGAAGAGAAAGCAGGAAAGACAGAGAGAG
>JALWQS010000034.1:0-2096 GCA_027083015.1 Candidatus Woesearchaeota archaeon | reverse complement strand
AGAGCATTGTATTTCTTAGAGATCGTAGAGAAAAACGCTAAAACATACCTGGATCACGAAAAAAATATCATGGACATCAGGACAGTCAAGGGAAAAGAATTCAGTGAAGAAGAGCAAAAACGTTACGAAGAAATAAAAGAACTCTGGGAAAAAGCTAAAACAAAGATGCTTCAGGTCTCAGAAACAGTGCGTACAAACATACCAAAAAGCTGTGCAGAACTGCTGGTCAATTATAAAGACGCCCACGGACCAGACAAAGCAAAAGCATTATTTGAACACAGAAAAGGGCTGATAGAAGAAGATAAGACAACAAGCGCAATACTGGAGAAGATGATAGAGATAGCAAAGAAAAACATGGATACTATAATACTTATAGACCAAAACAGAAAACCACTATCAAAAGAACAAGCAGAAAAACTGTTAGCGGGAGCAGGACCATTACCCGGAACGACAGCAAAAATATCACAAGAGATAGAACAACTACCAGACGAACCTTTGAAGGAACTGTTAAGAAAAGCAGTACAAAGACTTGAAAGAGAACAAAAAGCGTTTGAAGAACTGATCAAAGCACTGAACAACTATGGAGAACCTGGAAGAGAAGAAGAAGTCATCAGGCATATAGATGCCGCGATAGAAGAAGCAGAACAAGTACCGTTCAAACAACTGAAGGATGATCTTGAAGAGATAAAAGAAGAACTGCAACAAGAAAAAAAACCAGAAACAGAAGAAGAGAGACAAGCGAAGGAAGAAGCATTAAAAGAAATGAGCAGCAAAAGCCAATCAGGAGTCATTCAATCTTAACTTTCTTACCAAGAGCCTGACCAGGAATGCCCGTCTCAAACAAGACACGAACAGCACCCTTATTGCCATGACTAGAACGAACCTCTCCCTTAATCTCCTTATTACCAGGAGTGACCCAAGTTACCTTCTTACCAACAAGAGACTGAGCCTTGTCTTTAGAATCATAATCCTTAACAACAACAATAGCCTGGTTGGTCTTCTGATTATGGCGACCTCTCACATAGTTTGAAATTGTACCTTCCATAAGCTTTGGAAAAAATAGGGGGTATTTAAAGGTTTGGGATTTTTCAAAGGAAACTTTAAAAGCTCCAAGAGCCGTAAACTAGCCAATTCTAACTGGTAATTGACCTAATATCCTCTAAAACCATCCAGAGAAAAACAAAAACCTCTAAAAAAGCAAAATCAAGGCCTGAAAAGAAAAAAGAATGAGCCCGCCGCGATTTTCACGTATAAGCAAACGCTCACAGCTTTGAACGCGGGACCACTCGATCTCTAAGTTTGCCAAAGCAAAATATCAGTCGAGCGCTCTAACCAGACTAAGCCACGGGCTCATAAGCGCCCTCGCCCAGATTTGAACTGGGGACCTTGCGGTTTCTTAAACAACGACGCAAGCATAATTTCAACGTAGCTGAAATAACAGCCGCACGCTCCAACCACTAAGCTACGAGGGCAGTCATTGAAACTAACCGGAGAATTTTGAAATTGTTTATAAAAGTTTCGTGTCTAAAACCAGTTCCCAAAACCCCTCTAAAGCCCGGATAAAGCGCTAAAACCTGGCAAAATACAGAACGATAAGATTAGCCAACAGACCGATGACCAAGAATGCGCCATAAGTAAGAAAGATATCAGCCAAGATTGTCCCATAACTTTTTTTAGAATTACGATGGACATAACGGCTGCCCAGAGGAAGACCAAAAAGGAAAATCAGGCTGGCAACAGAGATAAAAAGATTCTTATCCTTAGTAGCCATCAAAAAAACCGCTCCAAAAATCAGGTATAGCGACTGCTCAAAAACGGGCTGGTCAGGAAGCATGTAAAGAACAATGACCAACAAGACACCAATACCTATAGAAAAGAAAATATTCATCCCATAGAAGAATGGGATAAGAGAAGCGATAAAACCAGCAAGAGCATGCATCAAACCCTTAAAATACCTATCTCCAGACTTAAGCTCTTCAGGAGAAATAAACGCAAGAACCGCACCGACATAAACGCCCAAAAAAGCAACAATAAGCGTCAAAAAATAAGTCAACCACGCGGAAAAATCAGTTATCATAAACGCACCTCTTGATAAA
>JALWQS010000033.1 GCA_027083015.1 Candidatus Woesearchaeota archaeon | reverse complement strand
CCCGTGCTGAAGCGCAAATTCTTCACCGACGACATACAGCTTGTCTTTTGCTCTGGTGAAAGCTGTATAGAATAATTGATTAGTGAGCATTCTAAAATGAGAGAAAGTGGTGGGAAGAACGACTTTTGAAAATTCCGACCCCTGACTCTTATGGATACTCATCGCGTAGGCAAGAGAGATATTCTTTTTGGAAAAATCCTCCTTGTCGTAAAAAGCGATATAGTCCTCATTTGGGAAAAATACTGCAGCATACTGGTCTCCATCATCTTCGAACACGTTTACCAGCATCCCTATCTGCCCATTGAAAACACGCTCCTTATGCTCAATACTTTCCATGAATTCGAAAATGTTGTTTATGTTCTTTCTGTATTCCTCTTTGGAGCAAACCTTTCGGTCGCCATTCTTCAGGTGGATCACTTTGTCCAGTTTTTTGAATTCCGTATCCCAAGATGTTATAGATGGTCTCTTTTGTGGGTTGAATATAGACTGAAGAACCTTGTTCATGTTATCAACTCCAAGTTCTCCTATCCTTTGCGGCGTTATCACCTGGAATTCAGATATGTATCGCTTTATATCTTTGCTGTTGATCCACTTAACGACATCACCTTTATGGTTGTTTGCTATCTCTATGATATTATCGAGTATGACCTCATTGTTCCTTTTTCTTACCTCCTGCCATTCCTTCTTGGTGATATTTTCCTTTTTCTTCTCCTGCCAAAGTTTCTTGTCGATATTGATACCTCTAAACTCGAAATCTTCATATTTGTTCGTGTGGCCGGCAAGCTTCTTCCCTTCGCGCACATACTGGGTAGCAAAAATATTAATAATCTGGTTACTGTTCTGTCTGAACACTTCGTCCAGCCCGACACCCTTACATACATTCGAGTCGATGATATTCCTATAGACATCACCTGGACTGATGGACTGAAGCTGTGCAGGGTCACCGACAAGAAAGAGCGAAGTTCTGGTAAAATCTATGGCGGAAACAAGCTTGCTGAACAGGACAGAATCCACCATAGAACACTCATCCAACATTATTACCTTCTGCTCAAGCTTCTTGTCCGGCCCATGCTTGAAACTACCGTCCCCTTGGTATCCAAGAAGAGAATGTATGGTCATCCCGTTAAAGCCTGTGACCGTCTTTGCCCGGTTCGCCGCAACCCCACTAAGAGAAGTGACCACGATGTCGTCAGGATTTACTGCCTTGCTTATAAGGAGAAGAAGGTCTTTTGCTGTGGTCGTTTTACCAGACCCCGCGAGACCGTACACATAGAATATCGCCTGTCTTTGGTTCCCGAGCCGGATAGCCTCTTTTTGTTTTCTGCCAAATTTGAAACCGTTCTCACTTTCTCTTTCGTCTATATATTTTTCAAGCGCCTCATCTGAAAGAATATTTCCGTGAGAATAGTTAGCATATTTTTTAATGGTCTGGAAGATGTTCAGTTCAGCCTCATAAATATATTTTGCACTGATTCGGTCTTCCCCCACCTCAAGCAGTTGTTTTCCGTCTACAAGAATGTCAGAGAGGCTATTGTTGAAAAGCCCAGGCTCTATTTCATAAAGTGTTCTAACGGAACCATCGTTCTGCTTCTCGTAAATGTTTACGATCTCTTTTGTTTGCTCAAAAAGGATTTCTCTTGTTATATAAGTGTGGCCAAGAGAGAAGTACTCGTTTGCAGCATGGACAATGCCCTGCTGTATCCTGAATTTTGAATCAGGCTTGTGCCCCATCTTCAGAGCTATTTCATCGGCACGTTTGAACCCTACCCTGTCCATTCTTATAAGCATGTAAGGGTTCTTTTTAAGTTCGGCTATAGCGTTCTTGTTCTTGCTCTTATAATAGTCGTGAATGTTTTTTATTCTTGTTGGGGAAACTCCGAAAGGAAGAAGAAACTCAGCTATCTCATGCAT
>JALWQS010000032.1 GCA_027083015.1 Candidatus Woesearchaeota archaeon | reverse complement strand
CATTTCTTATTTTCTTATGTTTCCTTTTATGTCTCTTTTGAAGTGTTTTTCTATTACTCTTCTTGCTACGTCTGCTTCATCTACTGCTCTTAGTTTTTCTGCTAGGTCCATCTGCATCAACAGTTTTTCTTGCATGGATGGTAATGTCTTATAAGCTGAACATAGCACTCCTGCGTTTATGTTGTCGGTGTCGTGTGTGAACCCCATTCCTTCGTATTGTTCTTCTTTGTTTAGTACGTCTTTTATGGTTTCTATCTTTACTTCCCATGGCATTTTGTAGTTACAGCATGCTTCGTAGAATTCTAAGGGGTATCTCCATGCCCTGTCTACTTTAAATGCCATATCATCTACTTCTCCTGGTGTCAATATTGATGTTAGCACTAGTGGTGCGTCCATGGTGCTTCCTCTTGATTCTGGCAGATATTTTTTTGAGAAGTTTATGAACGCGTCCATCAGTAGGAAGATGCATGTTTCGTCTCCGTCGCAGTCTCGTCTCATTGCTGCGTGTATTAGCGGATGTGCTAGCAGTCCTTGTGTTTTTGAGAATCCTATTATTCTGCATAATGTTCCTGCTGATGTGTGTGGTGCTAGTCCTATGACTAGTTGCCCTACCAGATCGTCTTTTGTTTTTAGGTTATAGTAGGGTTTCATTCCGTATAGGTTGACTAACATATCATCGATGAATCTTGTTGTCTGGAATAATATTTCGTCGCTTGGTTTGTCTGGTGAGTCTGGACTGCATGGTATTATGATGTCTTGTGGTTTTATTTCTACTATTTGGTCTTCTTTTTCTAATGGTTTTCCGTGGATGTCTGTATCGTATCCTAATTCTTTGAGTTTTTCTATGCTTGTCCTTATCTCTTTTGGTTTGAAGTGTGTTATTGGTAGTTCGCTCGCATCATACCTTACAGTTCCGTCTTTATTGACGCTTATATCATATTTTGCTCTTAGTATTGCTTTTGCTAAATGTTCTGGTATGTGTTCTTTGTTGCTTGTTCCTCTTACTCCTTTGATCAGGTCTGGATAGGTTGTCATTCCTAATCTTTTCAATATTTGGTTGAAGTAATCTTTTATCGGTATTGGCCATCTTTTGTAAGGTTTTGTTTTTCCGTGTTTTGGGCAGGTCTCTTCTTCTATGGCTCCGCAGGTTGGACAGTAGTATTGTCTTTTGGTTTGGGTGTTGCATTTTGGGCATACAGGGAATACTGTTTCTTCATCACATTTTGGGCATTTGTAGGTGGCAAATTCTGCAGTTATTTTTCCTTTTTCCATGGCTGATTGGAAGCATCTTAGTCTTCCTCCTTCTTCTCCTACTGGAAAAAGTCCGTGGGGGCTTCCTGTTAGTTTTCTCATCTTTGCTTTTTCCGGTCGCCCCATTCTGCTTCCTATAAAGATTCCTGATTTGTCTCTTTGTCTGATTTCTGTTGTTTTGTTCAGCACTTCTAACGTTGTCTTGTTCTCCTTATCATTCACCGTTTCTTTCAGTCTTTCCTCGTCTAGTTCTTCTCCTATCTTAAAGAGTTCTGTTAGTATGGTTGTTTCGTTTTTTCCGAATACGCAGTACTCGTTGTTTACTGCTTGGTGTGGTAATCCTATCTCTTCTAATTTTTTCTTCTCTTCTTTGTTTATCAATAATATGCCTTTTTTTATTTCTTCGTCGTCTCTTTCTATCCTCATATTTCTTATCCATTCTATCATTGTTGGTAGTTCTTCTTTCGTGATTGCGTTCCAGTGATAAGTCCATTTTGGGTGTAGTGGAGTATTTGTTGCTTTTGCTATTTTTATGCTGGTTCTTGCGTCTGGTTTGTAGGTTAGTGGATCTTTCAGTATTTTTTCTATCTTTTCTGGTGGGTAATCTATGAGTTCGCTTAGTTTGTGATAATCTAAATTTCCAAACATGTTGACTATTGCTTTTTCTGTTTCTTGTGACCACCATTCTTCGCAGTATCCTGGTGGTACTAGCATGTGTGCTCTGTCTAAGAAGTCTCCGTAATTTATGAGTACATCTCCCAGATATAATACTTTATCTATCTCTTTTTTCAGTTCTTTGGCTTGTTTTTCTGTTTCTAATTGTACTACGCTTCCGTCTTTTAGTCTTACTGTTGGGCCTTCTATCTTATCGCAGGGTGTGAATGCTGCTCCTTTTCCTGGCCTTTCTACTTTTAGTTGTGTTCCTATGGCTATGAAATTATTTGTTACATGCATGCTTGCTGGATGTACTGATTGTGCGCTGTATCCTGATGTTCTGCTTCTCCCGAATCTTAACCTGAATGCTCCGCTTCTTAATGGGTGCCCAAGTATTGGTCTTCCTGCTACTAGGTCTTTTATGTAGGTGTAGTCTGGTGTTACTTTTGGTTCATCTTTTTTTTCTTCTTCTGTTTTTTTCTTTGCTTTTGCTCCTGCGTGAGCTTCTTTTTTTATCTTGATGAATTCTTCTAGGAAGTTCCAGTGTTCCATTCCCAGGTCTTTTCCCCATTTTCCTAGTTCTTTCCAGAGTTTTTCTGCTTTTAGGGGTATGCAACTGCTGTGTATCAGGCAGTACCCGCTTCTTATCTTATTGACTGGTATTCGTGGTAAGTCTTTGTAGTTTGATACTTCTTTATCTTCTGATGCGTCACCTGATATTTCTACTGGCAGGTGTTCCATTAGGAATTTTGATTCGTTTTTTGAGGGGAAGTATTGTAGGTTAGTGACTCTTTCGTGGTAGTCTTCTATTTCTGTCGCGCATCTTTTGATTTCTTTTTCTGTTGGGTCATAGGTTTCGTACCCCATGTGTTTTCTTATGTAATCGGCTATTATTACTGACCAGCTTGCTGCTGTTCCTCCTGCGTTTCTTATCGGCCCTGCATAGTTTAGGCAGAAGTATTCTCCTTTTCCGTCCAGTCTTTTCTTCAGGTCTATGGATACTAGTCCTTCCAATGGTGAGCTTACTACTCCCACTGTTCCGTACGCAAAACCTACTCTTACTCCTATTTCCATGGCTTCTTTTTTGTCTTTGAACTTGCAGAATTTTTCTTGCGCTACTTCTAGCGCTATCTTTAGTGCTACTCTCCAGTCCAGCGTCCCGTATTCCTTTTCCAGTTCTATTATTCTTTCTACTACTCCACTTCCTTGTATTTGTGGTGCTAGTACTGATATTAGCCCTACTACTCTTTCTGCCATGTTTTCTGCGAGTTGAACTTCTACTTTATCTACAGGGTCTAGTCCTTTTTTTCTTGCTTCTGTCGCTATCTCATATTCAGTCATGCATTGTTTCTTTATGTTTTCGAAGTATTCTTGGATTTTTGGGCTTGCTTTGATTGTCATTTTTCTTGTTTCTCTTTAGGGTCATTGTAGAATTTCAGTATCTTGACTTTTCTTGTCTGTAGGTTTACCAGTACTGCTCTTCCTGGCTGTGGTTTTAGTCCTACTTTTTCTTGATATTCTGTTGTTTCTAACCAGCAACTGCAGTTCAGCATTGTTACGTTTCTGTAATTGGCTGCTGATACTCTGTGTATGTGTCCTGATGCGAATATGTCGGGTATTTTTTCTATGACTAAAGGGTCGCGTTTCGGGTCTGGTAGGTAAAGGTTTGATTTATGCGTTGGTGCCAGGTGTCTTCTTTGGAGTAGGAATTTCATTATTAAGTCAGGTCTTTGCTGTCCCCCTTTGCTTCTTATGCTTTCTACCTGGTCTGAGTAGTATACATAACTGAAACCGTGGTATAATAGAACGTCAAATCCTGGGAATCCTTCGCTTGAGTGTATGTTTACTGTTGCTGGGTTGCTTACCATGATTACGTTTGGTAGTTTCCATACTGCTTCTGCAAAGTCTTTGTATAGTGGTGGTTGTGGTTCTGCTATTCTCATGGCATCGTGATTTCCCGGGCAGATTATTATCTTGATGTGTTGTGGTACTTTTTTCAGGAATTCTGCGAATTCTGTGTATTGTTCGTAGATGTCTTGTATGTTCAGGTCATTTTCTTGGTTTGGGTATATTCCTACTCCTTCTACCAGATCTCCTATCAGGAATAGGTATTTTACTTTTTTTGCTATTGCTTTTTGTTCTTCTGTTCCTTGTTCTGCACGTATCCATTTCAGGAATTTTTCGAATGCTTCTATTATGAATACTTTGCTTCCGAAATGGAAGTCGCTCATGAATAACGCGTATGCTTCATCTGGACTTTTTTTCAGTTCTTTGAATAATGGTATGTCTGGTAGGTATATGTTCTTTGCTATTACTACATCTTCTGTCCCTAATCCTGTTACCCCTATAACTTCGTCCAGCACGGTATCTTTTGCGGTTTCGTAAGCTTCTTTGGATGTGTTTTTTATCATGACTTTTATGGTGTCTGTGTTGTCTTCCAGTTGTAGCATTATAGTTCCTGATTTGAATGTTTGTTTGTCCTTTACCATTCCTATGATGGCTACATCTCCTCTTTCTTGTCTTTGTTTCAGTCTTCTTATTGATGCTATGCTTGATAGTTCTTTTCTGTTTTGTAGTATCTTGCTTAACGCGTTGAATCTTGTTTTGAAGAATTTTACGAAGTCCTGGACATCTCTTTTCTTGGGTTCTTCTTCATAGGATTGTATTATTCTTACTGTTCCTTGACCCGGTATTTCAGATTGATCTCGTTCTTTAAATGTTTCTTTTTCTTTGTCTTTTTCTGGATTTGTTTCTGTTTTTGATATTATCTGACTTATTTTTTCTTCTGCCTCATTTTTTAGTTGCTTTTCTTCTTTGATTACCGGTTCATTATTTTGTTGTATTATATTATAATTAGTTATTAATCTTAAAAATGATTCTGTATTCGGTTCTAATGTTCCTGATTGTTGGTTGAAGAAGTTGTAGAATCCTCTTAAGTCATTTATCTCATTCAAGCTTTTCAGCACTTCTTTATTGGCTATTATGCCTTTTTGTAGAAGTTCGCTTATTATTTTTCTTTTTATCTCTATAATTTTATTTTCCCTCATGAATTATTTTTGATTTTGATTTGAATTTTAGAGCCCTAGATCTTTCACTAATAATTCTTTTATTTTTGGTTCTAGGTTTTTTGGTAGCGAAGTGGTTATCTCTCTCGTTCTTCCATATCTTCCTTTGCTTATGACTTTAGCGTTTACTATGCCTAACATGTCAAATTCTGCTATTATATCTGATACTCTTCTTTGTGTTAATGCTCTTAGTCCTGTTTTGCTGCATATTTGTCGATAGACATTATAGATATCTCCCGTATATACTGTTTTATTTTGCATCATCATCACAGAGTATAGTGTTGCTTTGAATTGCTCTGGTTGTGTTGTTATTACATCTATTATTTTGTCTCTTTCTATCTTTTGTTCTGCTTTGTCCAGGTGTTCTAATTTAATTGTTTCTTCTCCTGCTCGTTCTGCTAGTTCTCCTGCTACTCTTAGCAGTTCTAATGCTCTTCTTGCATCCCCATGATCCTTTGCTGCGTATGCTGCACATTTTTGTATCACTCCTTCTTGCACAGCTCCTGACCTGAATGCTATGTTTGTTCTTTTCTGTAGTATATCCTGTATTTGCAACGCGTTGTATGGTGGAAATACTAATTCTTCTTCACTTAGGCTTGATTTCACTCTTGGATCTAAGTTGTCTGCGAATACTAGATCGTTTGATATTCCTACTATTGCTATTTGGGCATTTTGTATCTCTGAGTTTATTCTTGTAAGGTTGTAGAGCAGTTCATCGCTTGCTTTGCTGATTATTTGGTCTATCTCATCTAATATTAGGATTATCACTTGTTTCTCTTTTTCTATCGCTTTATAGAATGTATTATAGACTTCTCCTGTTGGTAGTCCTGTTATTGGTATTTCTTTTCCTAGTTCTCTTGCTAGATGTGCTACTAATCTGTATTCTGTATCTGCTACTTTATTTAGTTTGCAGTTGACATAGAATATTTTTAGTCCTATTCCTCTTTCTTCAGATATTTTTTTCATCTTGTTTGTTATGTGTTTTACGCATACTGTTTTTCCTGTTCCTGTTTTTCCGTAGATGAAGAGGTTTGATGGTCTTTCCATTCTTAGTGCTGGTGCTAGTATCTTTGCTATCTGTGTTTTTTGTTCTTCTCTGTGAAGTATTTCGTCTGGAGTGTAGCTGCTTTGTAGTGCTGCTTTGTTCTGAAATAATGGTTTTTTGCTTAGGAAATCTTCAAAGAAATCGTCTATCCCCCCTTCTTCCATAGATAATCACCTTTTTGTTTTGTTTGCTTTTTTCAGCTATTTTTTCCTAAAGAAAAGGAGGTTTTTAAACCTTTTCATGTGGAAAATTCCAATAAAAAAAACGTAATGTTTCTTACGAAAAAGCTAAGTATTAAGGCTTACCAAAAGTATTTAGAACAAAATTTTAAAAAATATTTTTGTTTTTATCTAATTAGAATTTTTTATCACGTTAAGCTACTCTGACCCCTTCTTTGCATATGGAAAATGTTTTTAAAGAAAAGTGTCCTTTATTTATTATTTATTTTCAATATAGAAAATAATAATATAATATATATAATAATATAATAACTATTATAATATATAATAATAAACATATATTTTAAAGAACTAAGTTCTACCCTCTACCTTTTTATTTTTCCTAAACAAAACTTTCTTCTTTATTATTTCTCCTAAAGAAATCAAGGGGTCACACCCTTATTTTCCAAATGACATGAATGATTCAAATAAAGATGGGGACGCGGGGATTTGAACCCCGATCTGCTGGTCTCTTCCTTGAAGCGAATAGCTTCAACAGACCATAGCTTTAATCATTGCCATAGTTTCCTATAGCTCATCGCTCCATGACTGGAGCCAGCCATTTTGGTCAGAACTGGTCTTTGAACCAGTTCTTCTAGCCAGGTTATACTACGCCCCCTGGTTTTTCTTGAAGAATTAGAATGTCTTATTTAAAGCTTATGTGTCTTACTATTTTCGTCTTATTAATTTTTAGCTGGTTTTTTGTTTAAAAAGTGCTTTTTTTGATCCTTTTAGAACTTCTTTTTCTTATCCTTTCTATCTCTTTATCGATATCTTTGAATTCTTCTTCATTTTTTTTCTTTTTGTTCTTCTTTGTTTTCTTAGTCGCTGTTTTTTTCTTGTTTTTCTTATTATTTTTCTTTTTATTTTTTTTCGTCTTTGTTTCTTTCGGATGCCTTTTCACTATTTCTATGATTCCTATGATCATTCCTAATATTATTACTCCTATGAACGCATATAACCACCAAGGATTATTTTTTTTGCTTATTACAAAGTCTAATTCTTCTTCATAATCTATTTTTGCTCCTTGTAGTTTGGTGTTTATGGTTACCTTATAATCATGATCTTTTAATGTTTTGTAGTCTGGTGTTATTGTCATGTTCATTGTTTTTGTCTCTTCTGGTTCTACGATTATTTGGTCTTTATTTACTGTTATCCAGCTTTTGTTCCCTGTATTTACCGTAAATCTTGCTGTTTTGTCTGTTGGGTTTTTTATGCTTATGGGAAGTGTGTATTCTTCTTTTTCCACTTCAAAGATGTTATCTTTTCCTGGCACTTTTTCTCTGTCTATTGTTATTAGTGATTCTTGAAAATCTTCTTCTGTAAGTTTAGGCTCTGGTTCAGGTTCTTTTGTTGTTTCTGTGTTCTTTTCTGTAGGTTCTGTTTCTTCTGCCAGATCCTGTTGTGTTGTACTTTCCGAATTGTTCTCGCCTGTTTCGTTTTTTCCGTCTGCTGTATTCTTATATGACCAGTAGCTTAGTCCTCCTATAAGAAGTCCTATTATGATTATTCCTAAGATTATTCCTAAAATGTTATTATCTTCATTTTTTTTCTTGTTCTTCTTGGGTTTTTTTTCTTTTTTTTTCGCTTCTGTTTTTTTTTTTTTTTTT
>JALWQS010000031.1 GCA_027083015.1 Candidatus Woesearchaeota archaeon | reverse complement strand
GGACATATCGCTCAGCTATTATCAGACCAGACAGATAATGTTATGACCCGACGGCAAGCCTATCACTTATTACGGGTTAGACTAAAGAGATTTAATTATAATCTTGCACCTTATTATATTGAAACACTGTTCACTCATGATGAATTAATATTTTGGAAAGAACATTTCAGAGCAGTCGTAGTACAGGCGCATCCACCATTAAGTGCAATTTCTAATTTTAATGGATTGGGCGATCTGATAGATGGTTATGAACTATCTCCAAAGAACGGTTCAGATGTGAATTCTTATCTTATAAAAAAATCAAGAGAGTTGGGTTTTCTTTTGACAGCCGGTTGTGATAATCATTTTTGGCATAATACTGTTCTTGGTTTCCTAAGAAAACAGCCTGAACTCGCTAATGAACTGGATGAGGAGAATATCATATATTCATTAAATGAACGTTTACGTAAGAGCTACTAGACTCCGACAATCACCTTATTTAAACCCCTAAATCAAGTTCTGCTTTAAGAAAGATAGTTGCTGCGATAAAGTCATAAAGCGTCCTATTTATGGAAAGAAGATGGGCTAGAACAACAGCATCCTGACCGGTCTTTTTCTTCAATAATAAGTTGATGTTCTTCTGGTTTGCTTTGCAGGTCTCATGAAAATGCGCTATCTTGGGAAGACTAAACTTATAGAAAAGCTCATGATACTCCTCAAATGCCTCATTTACCTTCTCATAAGCTTTTAGCACATCAGAACTGACTTTGATATCTTTTTCTTTTGAGATCTCGCGGCAGATATCCCTGTAACCATCACCAACATTTTCAAGAAGCCAGACAATAAAGTATTCATACCTGTTCTTCATGTCTGTAATCTCCTCGTTAAGCAGACGTTGACAAAAATTGGAAAGCTTATTGTTTGTCTCTTCAAGAGAGAATATCTCTTCAAATTCACTTCTGTTTTTTTTCCTGATAAACTCGAGACTCTGTTTGGCCTGAGATGAAGTCACCATAAAAAGTTTTCTCTTAAGACTCTTAAAATTAGCAGGTGTTCCTTCAGCAATGTTCTTTATGAGGCAGGAGTCAGAACTCTGTTCAATGATTTCAAAACCGAACAAGGAAGAAGGGATCTTATCATGAATAACCTTTCTTACATTACTGTTCAGTCTGTTGATCCTTATCTCATTATAGCCGGTCTTGTGGATGCTGGCAAGGATCGGCCAGATAATACCCTCATCGATTTTAGATAAGTCGATAACTGCCTTTTGCGCTTTCCTGTTCTCTTTGTTAGTGGAAATTATCAGAGAACGATTCTGCTCTATAACATCCAGCTCATCGCCTTTGTTGATGTTATTCTTTTTGACCCACTGGCTGGGAAGGGATATCACTTTTGTAAAACCTGCAATCTGAACCACTTTTCTTTTCATAAGTACACCAGATTATTAAAGCCAGATAGGAGTATTTAAATTTTTTCATGAAGTATAATTCCATTTATAAAATAATTGAAAGGTTTATATTTAGGCTTCTAATTCTATTCATATGCAAATGAAGAAGAACCTGATATTCTTCAAAAGCCTGGACTCAACGCAAGATTATCTGAAACAAAATATTGCTCTTCCAGACAAGACCATCGTAGTGGCTGATAGGCAGACAAAAGGTAGAGGGAGAGGGAAGAGAACCTGGAGTTCGCCAAAAGGAGGTCTTTGGTTTTCTATAATTCTTAAGAATCAATTGTTAGAATCCTCTTTCCTAAATGGTTTTTCTGCGGCTATAGCTGTCACAAAAGTATTAAGAAAAAAAGGGATAGGTGCTGTGTTAAAATGGCCAAACGATGTTCTAGTCCAAGGGAAAAAGATATGTGGAATCTTGACAGAGAATATCATAAAAGGAAAAAGGATATCAACGGTTGTGGGTATAGGTCTTAATGTGAACAATGATC
>JALWQS010000030.1 GCA_027083015.1 Candidatus Woesearchaeota archaeon | reverse complement strand
CTACAGAGGAAGGTGTGTAATCAAAAAGAAAAGTTTCAAAACCCTGAAGGTCCTTAAACTCAATATCCATCTCAGAAAAAGTGGAAAAAAGTTTTCCACGTTCCTTGGCTTCAAAAGTCTCTTCGGATTGCAGAGTAAGATAATCTTCAGCTTCAATCTTATCTACAAGCAGACTTATCGCTTTCTCTATATGCTCTTTAGGAGCGCCAAGAACCTCAACAATGACTCGACAGACAATCTTCTCTTTAGGAACCTTAAGATCCTCGGATTTGATAGCGGTTTTCTTTGACATGATCAAAAAAAATAAAGCGTCTTATATAAGTCTTTCTGTAAAGTTAAAAAATGCGTATGACAGCAAAATCACAAAGATCAAAGTCAAAAATTTCTAATGACCAAAACAACCAGCAAAAGAGCCAAAGCAAGAATTATCAAGAAAGGAAGCAAACGCTTAGCTTTAGCAGATGAAGAAAGATAAACCAGAGAAGAATTGACACTATCCGATGCTAAAGTTCCAGAACCTGATAACACTCTTGAACCAAAAAGATCCTTTGAAGTGTGATGCGCATCAGAAATCGATAAGTGATGCTTTATAGAAAGAGCGGAGGCATCATCGGAATTTTCATTGATATCGAACAAAACCACAGGACGGGTAATCTCCTTAGGAAGTTTATTCGGAGGAATAAGTATCTTCAGCTTAAAAGAATAATTCCCCGGATCGGCAAGGACAGTATTGACCAGTTCAAAAGTGACATTAGAGTGTGGAGGAATATTAATCTCCTTTTTATTCTGTTCACGAAATCCGGAATAACATCTAGAGGAACGATAAACATAAGACCATGCAGATATATCAAAAAACCTCTCTGAAGGATTATGAAAAACCACTCTTGTAGTAAAAGGACTGCCCGTATATATGTTGGAAGGAAAACCTATAATCTCAAAAGACGGTTTGGATGCGAACAAAGAATAAGTCTGCGGGAGTACAGGGTTTTGACCCGCCAGGTCATCAGAAGAACTTTCTTCTGGAGAATCTGAAGAAGGACAACCGATAAAAACCCGGGTCTTATTTTCAACACCCAAGCCGAACAAAACAAGAAAGAAAGGTCCTCTGTAAGTGTCAGAATTACAGATAGTTGTCTTAAGCTCAAGATGAACAGTATAATTTGAAGAATAATATTTTGATGGGAGAGAAACCTTATCAGTATTGGAAACCTTTTTTCCGAAAGAATCCTCAACAAAAAAATAAACAGTACGTTTTAAAGTATCTCCACGATAAGCATGAAAAGAAAAAACAAAATCCTCTTCCGGATTGAGCGATGAAGAAAGTGAAAGAAAAGATAAGAAAGAAACTGAAGAGTTTTGAGAAACTGAAAGGCCATTAGAAGCGATCGCATCGGGAACCTCAACAGATAGGTCTACCTTGCGTTCAGCCCTACAAAAAGAAGAAAGCAGAGAAACAGACAATACAAAGAACATAATTGCAGAAAACATATTAAACATAGCGGGCATCCTCATAGATATCATAAAGAAAAGATTGTTTTGATAAAATAAAAGTGTAAAGCTAAAAAAACCGAAAAAAATGTGCGGAAATCGTAAGGACAATGGGCATAATCGGAAATAATAACCATAAAGGAACAAATATTGGCTTAAATATGGCTTAAACGCCTTAATTCCGGCGAATCTCACAAAAAAACTGCGTTCTTTACTATTGTTTGGTGCTAATATAAATTTAAATAATCCTGCAATCAGTATCTTAAAGTAGATAAGTTTGGGGGTCAAACTATGGGTATTTTAGATATGCTAAAAAGAGGTAAACATACAGAAAAAGTTCCACCAGCAGAATTTCCAGAACTGCCGGCAGAGCATCTCCCGCCATTACCAGAAAGTTCTCTACCGCCATTACCTCAAGGCATAGAAGGAACAGGCAACATAAAAGTAGAG
>JALWQS010000029.1 GCA_027083015.1 Candidatus Woesearchaeota archaeon | reverse complement strand
GACTAAATGTGCGAAGCACTGACGCCCCTTCTAATAAATATCTTTTACGAAGTAAAAGGCAAAATGTCCGTTAGGACGACGCCCCTCTCTCTTTCTAAATTAAGTAATCCAAAAATTGAATATAACAACTATTAAATGCGTTAATGTTTCGTTTAATCCGGAATATTGTCGGGAATGCCAACTAAATGTATATTAAGACGTGGCATTTAATTGTTGTTATGGCTGAAAAGGGGCTTAATATTGGAGATTGGAAAAAATTATTAGCTGATGAGTGCCGTTTGAGAGGCTATTCTGAAAAGACGATCAAGAGCTATACGTTTCATGTCAAAAAATATCTTGCTTCGGGCAAGTCAGCCAGGGAATATCTTATCGGTCTTATCAAAAATCAAAAGAAGGATGAAACTGTCAGAAGCGCAGGGTTTGCCATCAAGTTCTATCTTAAAATTATCGGAGCAGATAATTCTTTAAATTTGCCCAATGTCAAAAGAGAAAAAAGACTTCCCGTAATCCTGTCAAAACCTGAGGTTGAGAGGATGGCAGCATCTACAGTGAATCTTAAACACAGGACAATGATCCTGATAGGCTACAGTGCAGGACTAAGAGCCAGCGAGATCATAAACCTTAGATGGTCTGATGTAGACTTCAAAAGGAAAATTGTTCACATAAAACGCGCAAAAGGCAAAAAAGACCGGATTGTCATGCTCTCCCCAAAAATCAAGAAGCTGCTCAAAAGCTTATCTTCAGACAATTCAGACCTAATATTTAGATCAAATAGAGGCGGCAAGTATTCAATAAGGGCTTTGCAAAAGATAGTCTCAGATTCAGCAAGAAAGGCAGGAATAAAAAAGAAAGTCACGCCTCACACTTTAAGGCATTCATTTGCTACTCATCTTCTTGAAAAAGGAACAGACATAAGGTACATCAAAGAGTTGTTGGGGCATGCAAATATCAGTACAACACTCATCTACACAAAAGTTTCAAATAAAGATATTTCAAGAATCAGATCACCACTAGATTAAGCTTTATCTTTAGCGTATCTTAATTTGCGTTAAGGAGATTAACAAGCCCATTAATGACCTGTTTGCAACTTGTTTGGAAAGCTTAACAAATAATCGCTTATAGAAACATTTCTTAAGAAAGATTTAAAAATCTTCAGGTAACCTAACTATAAGTGTTAAACAATGAAACTCAGATGTACAAATTGCGGATATAAGTTCATTCCAAAAACAAGAGTTCCTAAAAGATGCCCTTATTGCGGAACCCTGGGGAGTTTGCGAAGAGAAGACACCGCAGATTCTTTACTGGAAGATGATAAGTAACTAAGACAGCAAAATAGTTAGTACTCATTTAGTCTTCATGATCCAGACCCCATCCCAATCCTTAGGAGGAGGAGTCTTCTTAAAGATCTTACAACGTTCTATGAATGTGGAAGAAGGACCATCAACCTTTCCATCACCATGCTTCCTGATCTCAAGACATTCCTTGAAACAGACGATAGCTTTATCCCATTCTTTTTTGAAATAAAGATCAAGACCTTCCTCAAACTTATCACAGATAGGTTTATACCAATCTTCAGACCCTTCAAAACTACCTGCCAGTTCATAGATCGTAACAGGTTCTTTTTTGCCCTTAACAGCGACCTTGTCGATCTTGCGGGTCAAGAACTCCTTTTCAATAAGTTTCTTAGTGCTCTCAGCAATCAAGATACGAGAACCATACTGTTTGTTCAGACCTTCCAAGCGAGAACCGAGATTGACAGTATCGCCCATAGCAGTGTAATCAAAACGGTTATAGCTGCCCATGTTACCTACGACAGCAGGCCCTGTATTTAGACCGATGCCGATATCAAAAGAAGGAATATTATCCTTACGCCACTTTTTCTGAAGCTCTTTCAGCCTAAGTTCCATATCAAAACTGGCACGAGCAGCCCGAAGCGCATGATCACGTTGGTCCATAGGAGCGTTCCAAAAAGCCATGATAGCATCACCCATATACTTATCCACAACACCATCATGCTTAAGGATTATTTGGGTCATTTCAGAAAGGTACTCATTCAAGAGATTGACAAGCTTTTCAGGAGAAAGCTTTTCAGAGATAGAAGTAAAACCTCTGATGTCAGAAAAAAAGATCGTGATGATCCTTTTTTCACCACCAAGATTAAGAGATGAAGGGTCATCCATGATCCGCTGTATTATCTTCGGAGAAACATATTTTTCAAAAGCGCCTAAGACGATTGCGCGTTCTTTCTTTTCAGTAAGATAAAAATAAAGGACAATGCCTATGTAACTCAGGATGATAGAAGCAGGAACATAGATTATATTCGCTATTATGCCCTTATCAAACAAGGAGATAGCGAAGAAAAGATATCCGATAAGAGCAAGAAGATTAAGGATAGGCGCAAGCCAGACAGGAGAAAAATAAAAGACAATAACGACGAGAATAGAAAAGAGAAAGATCTTAAGAAGAACAGCCCAAGAAGGCTCTTTCTGAAGAAAATCCTTGGTAATCATGGTCTGAATAGCATTAGCGTGAAGCTCAACACCAGGCATAGCCTTACCATCACTGGTAGGGACGAAATAATCATCGTGGAGGTCAGGAGAAGTAGCTCCTATCAGGACAATCTTATCATCAAAATCAGAATCCTTGATCTTACCATCAACAACATCAGCAAAAGAATAACGCTTGAAACTGCCGGGAGGACCGACGAAGTTTATGAGAAAACGGGAGGTTTGCTTGTGAAACTTCTTCCTCCAATAACGTTCATACAGTTTGACAGCGAAATTTTCGTACTCCTGACTAATATTTAGGTTCAAGGCACGCGTAATACCGTCAGAGTCAGTGATTACATTAACATACGCGACATCCGCTACAGCACCTCTGATATTCTCAGGAGGGACTAGAAGATCCTTCCCTGTAATGCTGTTACCATTACGCTCAAAAGTAACATACTCAACGGGTATGACCACATTACCTGCTTCACGGAAAGCAGCAGCCATCTCCTCATCAGCGGCTTCAGTAGATGGTTCAAAAAAAGCGACGTCAATACCGACAACCTTAGCAGAATGAAGGTGCTTGACAAGTTCAGCAAAATATTTCCTGTTGAAAGGCCACCGCCCTAATTCCTGTATCGATTCATCATCAATAGCGACAATGACAATATTATTAAGAGGGACCTTGCCGCCATAAAGATTATCAGTAAGCTTCATCTCCACATTAGAAAAAAAACCGAAAGAATACATCAAAGAAAGGATAAGAAAAGAGGCAATAGAGACCCCGATCATACTAAGGAGTCTCTGCCTGGTAAGTCCTTTAAGCATTTTCACTAAAATTCAGATCTTAGAAAGGTCCGAGCTTTTTGGTGAAGAGCCAGCTTTTTCCAAAGGTTTAGGTTCAACAACCTGTTTATCATCGACCAGTCTAGCTTCGGGCTTAATCTCAGGAGCAGACTCTTCAGGATCCTGTTCACCAGAACCTTCAGCGATAACCTTCGCTTCAGAAGGTTTTTCCTGCTGTAACCTCTCAACCAACCATTTAGGTTTAGGCTCTTCATAACCAAGACTTTGAAGCTCTTTCTTCTCCTTCTTGACCTCTTTAGTCAAACTGACAAATTTCTCTATAGACTCAATCCTTGTCGGAGACTTCTCTATCAATGAGTCCTCATCAGCATAACCCCAATCCATCTTCTGAATCTTGATCTTAGCTTCTTCATCAGTTACATGAGCAAAACTCTTGACAAGATTATAGACGTGAGGGTGCTTATTAATCTCCCGTTCACGTATCAGGCGAAGGCTCTTAAGTACAAGACGCTTGTTCTCTATGATCCTTGCTTTCTCTTCAGGAGTAAGATCTTCCTGAACAAGCTTACCATCAACCAAGCGAGCTTTCATGTTCTTATTTACAATAAGATGCCCTTTACCAGAACTAAAATCAACAGTTCCAGAACCGACGATCAATGAGTCCATGGTCATCTCAAACTCTGTACCTCTGACTGTAGCTACGGTGTTAGGAGTTTCAACCTCGTAACTGTTGATACCGGCTAGTTTCGTGAACTTGTTCCACGTAGTGCCGGAATCCTGCTTGATCTTTATATGATCTTTAGCAAGGTCAGCGATCTTGACCTCAGTATTCGGTTTGAGATTAACAATGATGCTCTCATACAGAACAAGGATAGCGTTACTATCATCAAGGGTGCGAACACTATCATCAAGCCCTAATTCCATACCATCAACAGCAGGTATCCAACCAGAACCAAGATTAACCTGAACCTCGCCAGATTCAATATTAAGATAGGCAGGAGTGGTCGGACTCCTGGCAATAGCAAAAAAACTGACAAGAAGAATAAAAATAACACCAACAACTATTCCAAGGATAATAGCATGTTTTTTCCTGAATTTTTTCTTTTCTTCGGACAAAAGACTCACCTCAAACTTAGCTTTAAGGTATAAAGCGAATTTTATTTATAAATTAATCGGTGCGATTATTACGTAAAAGCTATCAGGTGCCAGAATCACAAAAAGTTTATAAGTATCTAAAAGAATAGTATCTTAAGGGCGAAAAGATGAAAAAAAGCTATTCTCTTACAAGAATCATCGTACTTCTTCTTACACTGATAAGTCTCATGATGATTATCCAACTGGCAGGATGCGGTGATGGAAAAAACATTCATGAACAGAAAATAACAGAAGCTCAAGACTCAGCAGAGAACTCTCAGGTAAGAGAACAGCAACAGTCAGGAACAATCACCTCTCCAACAGAAAACCAAACAGGCACACCGAAAGAAAAGCAAACAACAAGAACTGGTGCAGAAGACTCACTGATTGATAAACAAATATCAACAGAAGGAGCGACCAGCATAGAAACAGAAAAGCCCGTCCTGTTGTCAAACATCAATTGTACATTCACAGAAGAAGATGGTGATAAGCTCCCAGCACATTTTTCTTTCACACTGACAAACATCGAGGACAAAGAATGGGTATTCGCACCATTATCCTACGCACAGAGAGAAGAATACAGGAATCCTATCATAGCAGTAAATGCGTTGCAGGTGACTAATGGCCAACTGGTATCGGCCTGTAAAGAATCAAGACTGAAACCCGGTAAAAAAGTCAATTGTGATTTTGATCTTGACGATAAATCAAACATCATACTAAAAAAATCCTTAAGGCTTGGAGATGCAGGCTTAGGAAGCGAAAGCCTGAATACAGTAAGTGTAAGGACCGGTTTGCATGCTGCAGAAAAAGGATACTTTTGTACGAAAGTGTCATCAGTGTCGCAGCAATGATTCTGCCGGACCTTCTAAAGATGCAGTCTTAGATATATGTTTAAAAAATTCAATATTTTCTTCATACTCATGATGATCTGCGCTGATAGAACCTTGTTTTCTGATAAGTAACCGAACCCTATCAAGATTGAAAACCTTGCCTCTGGCATCAACATCTATGATGGCCGGGATGCGAATATCCATCTTAAGCTACGATAAGCAGTAAACATTTATAAACTTTCTTTGATAACAACTTATTAGATCAAGATTATCAGATCATAAAAACATCATATGATAAATGATACTCTTGTAACCATAAAAAAGAGGATGATATGGTGGACTTTGCTGCAATGGGGATGTACTTTCTAGATATGTTCTTGACATGGGTCAAGACACTCTTTGTCGTTCCAGTGCAGAATGTAGATATGTTATGGCTTCTTGTACCTATATGGGCGACATGGGTCTTTGCTGAATTCTTCCAGGAAAAGAACGGGACCAGTATGGGAAATGCAATAACTAATTCTGTGGTCGTAATATGGGGAAGCATCGACTGTACAAGGCAAACATTCAGGCTCATACACAGTGGAGCCTTACATTGGGGCTGGAATGTGTATCTGAGGTTCCTGCTGATATTGCTGATACTTATCTATGGCCTGATAATCGTCATCCTTGGACTTAAAGGGAACGTGGTCATAAGGTATATAGGACGAGTCAGAGAAGTGACTTACGTTTTTGCAATGTTTGTGCCGGTATTTTATAATGCAATACCTTTGACATTGAAACACGTGATAACAGCAATAGTATTCCTGCCGATATTCTATTTTGTCATAGAACTAATAGACAGGTACACGCCGAATCCTAAAGCTGTAGTTGAAGATATGGAACGTTCTGGAGGCGCTTTGCATGAAGAAAAATCAGGAGAACTTGGGGGGTTAGATGAAGGTTTCGGCAAAGAAAACAATAGTTTAGGATCAGAGTCCATGTTTGAGGAAGCAGGAAAGTCAGGGTCTGGAAAGCAGGGAAAACCGTCTCAAGAGTCCGGTTTTGCAGACCTAGAAGGAGATGATTTTAAATTATGATGAAAACACCGATCCTGAACAGTGGAATGAGCAAAACCTGAGGAAAAAGATGATATACCTATACTTACTAAGGCTTGCGCAGGTGATACTATTATTCATAGCAGGATTCTATAGTGTAGAGACTGTTGCGCAACTACGTCATGAGAAATTCAGGAAACATCCTCTGATGCGCACAAAAAGAAGGGTATTCACGATACTGATGATAGGGATACTATTCTTAGCTATGGCTTATGCGATACAATACACCTGCTCTTACATTTCAGGTTCGATCCTGCCAGTAGCTTCAGATATCTTATTCATAATCGCTTATCTAGACCTGATAATAGCGTTCGTGGTCTTCTGGTTCGAGAGCAGAAAATTCCATACGTTACCTAAACAGGAATACTTCTTTATGATAGGGGTCGCTTCAATCATCATAATGCTGCTTTACTATTTCTTTGTACATGTCTTCAGACCAGAAAGCCATCAGCTGACGCTGGAGATAATAATGGTCTACTTTTATCCGTTAGCAGCGAGTTTTCTGTTCTTCACAACAGTGATCATCTACCCAACATTTAAGGATAAAGTTATAAGGTCGCCTTTATGGTACTTATCAAGCGCGATATTCGTAAATTTTGTAGCAGAAATACTAGTGGTCTATACGAAATTCTATAACCTTTCTCAAACTGCAGTCATCATATATCAGTTCCTATTCCTCATATCAGCCTCTTATTTCCTGTTGGGTTTCTATGCTTCGTACAGGAAATATCGTTGAAAAACGGGAAAAAATTGAACAGTAAAGTTTAAAAGAAATACCTCTCTCACCAAAGTCATGGTCTTTCTTACGGAGCCGGTGTTGAGAGAAGATGGTCCGCTCTTTAGATATGCAGTCAATCTGCACAGGAAGGAGTGGTGGGATGTCTATAACATAGCCGAAGGCAAAAAACAGGCTGCTGGAGTCTTAAGATATTTTTTGGGTGATGAAAACTATTTTAAGGTGCTGAAAAAAGGCTCAAAGAATGTCGGTTGTGCTGTAGGTTCAAGATTATCATCGGTAGCTTCTGAGATAAAAGAACAGAACAGTTCATCCTTCAGGATAGCAGAAAGTTTCCTTGAGAGGATGCGTTCGGACGCTTTTTATCTCTCGTCAATAATCGTAGAAGAGTCAGTTCGCGGAACAGGCGCGGGAACTGTACTCGTAAGGGATACAAGAGAGTATGCTCAGGAACAAGGAATGGGACTTTATTGTGCCGATGTTCTTTCGCCTTCACTGGAACATATTCTTGATAAAGAAATGAAGAAAAGACTTCTTAAGGTAAGGATCAGCGGACCCGAAGAAAAGTATCTTATGATCTATAGGGTTTAGGGCTGGCTATAGAAAGAGGATGAGGATCTTGCGATCCAATAGGAAATAGGATGATATGAGCCTAAGGGGACTTTCGTAATGGTGCTTAACACACCACTCATTCGAACCCCTATCAACCGGTTTCTGCATGTAAAGCAAAGCTTTAGCAAACCGAAGCCGGCCGCACTCTCTGCGCAAGCATTCGCCTGAATCCAGGTTATGCTATAGGCCCATGAGTTTGAGAACTAATGATTTTATATTTAAAGCTATCTATGATAAGAAAATATACGAAAAAAATAAAACACTATTATCAGGTCTTACTTATTATTGGATTCCTGATCTAAATCCCTGGTTTTCGGCCAAGAGTTATTTCTATGGTTGATTCTCTTACC
>JALWQS010000028.1 GCA_027083015.1 Candidatus Woesearchaeota archaeon | reverse complement strand
ATTCGTGATGATGTGGATGAGAGATCTGCAAAGACCAAAATATGATGGTGAAGAGTGATAAGAAATTCTTGTCTAAAAATTTTTCTTTAAAATTCTCTTTTCTTTTCATTGAAAATCTTGCCAGAAATCTTTAACTTAAGAGAAGGACCAACGACCTTTTAAGTCGAGCTTAGCAAGAAAATCAAGATACTCCTGATTTTGACGGATCCACTTCTTGAGAATAGAATGTCCCATAATACGAGTACCAATATTAGAAAAGTTAGGAAGCTGAACATTCTGATACCAAGCACGGAATGCAGCAGTAGAAATATCAACAATAGCATTAAGAGAATCATTGATGGCCCGGGAATAAGAATAGAAATCCTCAAAAGTCTCAATCATTCCCTGCTGCAACTGATAAGGAGTCATGTTCTTAGGTTTGAAGACAACATGCAAACCCTCATAGAACTTCCAATTCTTATGAAGAAGACGACCATCATTCTCAAACTCCTTAAATGTTCTAGTGCCAGGTAAAGGAGTCAAGATAGCAAACTGAGCAAAATCAATATCATTATCATGACAAAAATCCTTAGTAAGCTGAAAAGTATCCTTAGTATCAGTATCAGCACCTAACATGAACATACCGTGTACAGAGATGCCATTATCATGGAACGTCTTGATAGACTTCCTTATGATAGCAGGAGTCTGAGACTTATGATAATACTTAAGAGTATTAGGATCAGGAGATTCAAAACCCACATAAACAGTATAACAACCATTATCAGCCATCTTCTTAACAAGTTTAGGATCATTGGCGACATCAGCACGAACCTGAGAAGTCCAACGTTTATTGATACCTTCCTTGCGCATCTGATCAAGAACCTCATAAGAACGCTTCTTTAAAGCAGTAAAATTATCATCATAAAAAAAGATCTTCTTTGTCTTAACAGCCTTGATATCCTCAATGACCTTTTCAGTAGAACGGATACGATACTTCTTGCCGAACATCTCAGTAACAGAACAAAAGGTACAATCAAAAGGACAACCACGACTAGTAATCACAGGAGTGAGAGGCATACGCTTGGAATTCTTAAGAAGAGAAAAATCAGGAGTGGGAACAGAATCCATATCACATTTCTGTTTAGCATAAACAAGACGTTCTTTTTGCCGACCAAGATAAACATTCTCCACAAGATCCACAATATACTCTTCACCCTCACCCACAAACACATAATCAGCAAACTTAAGAGCTTCAGCAGGACGCATAGAAGCATGAATACCGCCCATGATGACCTTGCCTTTAGGATAAACCTGCTTGAACTTACGAGCGATCTTATAACCGCGCTGAACACTAAGAGTCAAAGCTGAAATGATAAGGATATCACAATCCATCTCAGAAAGGGTGACAGAGCGGCCAAGCATGTTCTCATTATAACACTGAACAGGAAAACCTTTCTTACTGAGAATAGTGGCCAGGTAGACAGGGCCCATAAGAGGCAGAGCAAGGTATTTAGCGAATACATTATCATCAGAACCGCGAGGTTCTATAAAGACAATCCTTGGTTTCTTAGCTGATCTATCTTTATCATCCTTATAATTAGTCATCTTCTCGCTTCTCATCTTCTTACTAATATTCTTGTTCATCTTTTAGTTCGCCTCATAGGTTTGGAATTGCTGAAATACCCAATGATTAAAAAACTTATGCCTGCAAGGATCAAAGAAACAGGCCAAAGATGAGTAGAAATACTAAAGATCAGGATGAAAGAAGTACCAATAGCGATAAGAAAAACACTCACGATAAAAGTAGCAATATTTCTTGAAAACATATATGGAGGTAAAAAACTCATACCCAACAAAATGATAAAGAAAGGCCACATATAAGAAAGCTTGGTCCAAGAAGTAAAATTAAGATAGAAAAAGAATACGCTGATAAGGACAATAAACGAACCAAGACAAAGAAGCACAAGAACATTACTTCGGTACCACTACAACAGAAGACAAAAACCAAAAAATATAATGATAAAGA
>JALWQS010000027.1 GCA_027083015.1 Candidatus Woesearchaeota archaeon | reverse complement strand
TTTTCTTTTAGAAGAATCTTGTCAGTTTCGGCTGTTTTATTGCCTTTATCAGCTTGCTTTCTTTCAGTATTTCTTCAAGCTCTATGCCGAATTTCTTCTTTACTAATGCTTTTGCGTATTTTATCATCAGTTCTTCATCGCTGAACACTATCGGTTTGCTTTGCATGGCTTTGCGTGTGGCTTCTCTCACTACCCATACGCCTAGTGGTGCCCAGTACTCATTGGTTATGAACCTTAGGCATAGGATTGATGCTTGTCTTTTCATCTCTGCTAGTTTTTCCAGTACTGCGTGTCTTGCTGCGTAGTATCCTCCTGCTGTGTTTGATGCGTATTCTTTTCTTCCTGTGTATTCCTCATAATCTGTTGCGAATGATGTTTTTTCTGCAACCAGTGTCTCAAAGAGTTCGTATCTCCATACGTGGGGAAATGCTAGTATTATGTAATAGTTTCCCAGATACCCTCCGAACCATGCTATGTAGTCTGCTTCTTGATTGTCTTTTACTTTTTTGATCAGTTCTTTTCCTATCATGTCGTCGACTGCTGTTATCGACCATCTTGTCGGTACTAGTTTTCGGTTTGTTCCTATTCCTAGGTTTCCTGCTGATAGTATCTTTGTAAGGTAGTGTTCATCAAACCTTTTGTATAGTTCTGTTATTGCATCTGCTGCTTTTAGGTCTGTGTCTCCTACTGCTCTTTCTATCTGTCTTGGAACTTTTATGTTATCTGTTACTCTTGCTTTCTCTAGTTTTACTCTTGGACCATGCGGCATCGTGTCTTGTGATAAGCTCAGGCTGAAGTGTGGTTTTTTGTTCAGTGCTATCTCTACATCTACGGGTTTTATTGCCAGGCTTACTTCTTTTGTCATCTCAAGGAACTTATTCTTGCTGTTTTTTGTTTGTGATTGTCTGATCTGTGTTTTGAATGCGCTGTTTACCAGTTCTGTCCTGTAGTCTATTACCTGTTGTATTCCTATTCCTTTTTTGCTCCACAGAAGAGGTTCATCTTGTTTGTCATATTCTTCTACTGATAATATTCCTACGTTGATGTTAGGATACCCATACCTTCCTACGAATACGTTGGGTGCTTCTCCGAAGAATTCTTGTTTTGCTTTTAGGTTTGCTTTTTTCTGTGCTGCTACTTTTTTTTGTATCGGACAGTATTCCCTTCCGCATAGATTTCTCCCTTTGCATTTGATGCATTGTAGGTTCATTCCTTTCCAGAACTTGTTTTCCTATAAGTATTTAACGAGCTTCTTAAAGCCTTTAAGAAAAAGTTATTTGTTTAGTGGTTTGTCTTTGGTGTTTTTTCACTGGTCTGTTTCATCATGCCTGCTATTTTGGATCTGTTAGGACGCTATGTAGAATTTGCTGCTTAAAGTGGTGCTTAAGATCATGGGTATAAGAATACAACCCGTAAAGCCTTGTTTTTCAGGGGGATTTAGAGAAAACAGTTGGCTTTTCGGGCAGTAATTGTTGTTTATACTGGTGTATGTTGAACTTATATATAAATGTTTCCTTTTTTTAGTCACTGATAAGTGGTAAATTTAAAAAAATATTCAAAAATATTTGTTTGGCTCTCTTTCTTTTTCTATCCTTTCTTATCCTGCGACAGCCAGTAGTAATGGTACGAAGACTACTGATATTATGCTCATCAACTTTATGAGTATGTTGAGGCTTGGTCCTGCTGTATCTTTGAAAGGATCTCCTACCGTGTCGCCGACTACTGCTGCTTTGTGCGGTTCTTTTCCTTTGCCGCCGAAATTGCCCATCTCTATATACTTCTTAGCATTATCCCATGCTCCGCCTGCATTCGCCATCATTATTGCCATCGCCACTCCTGAACCTAATGCTCCTGCGAGTAGTCCTCCGAGAGCTTCTGGTCCCAGTAAGAATCCGATTAGTAAGGGTGCGATCACAGCTAATAATCCTGGTATGATCATCTTCTTGATCGCGGCGGCTGTTGCTATGTCTACACATCTTGCGTGATCTGCTTCTGCTTTTCCTTTCATCAGCCCTTTTATCTTCTTGAATTGTCTTCTTACTTCCTCTATCATGTCAAAGGCTGCTTCTCCTACTGCTGTCATTGCAAAGCTGCTGAAGAGGAACGGTAAGAACCCTCCTATGAGTACGCCGATGACCACTACTGGTTTTGTCAGTGATATCGCTTCTAATCCTACTTTTGTCGTGTAGGTTGCGAACAATGCCAATGCTGTTAAAGCTGCTGATCCTATGGCAAATCCTTTTCCTATGGCTGCTGTTGTGTTGCCAAGGCTGTCAAGTGCATCTGTCCTTTTCCTTACTTGCTTTCCCAGTCCTGACATCTCTGCTATTCCTCCTGCATTGTCAGCTACAGGTCCGTAAGCATCTACTGCTAACGATATGCCAAGTGTTGATAACATTCCCACTCCGGCTATTGCTATTCCGTATAGTCCTGCAAAATAATATGCTATGTATATCGCTACTGTTATTGCTAGTATGGGTAGTGCTGTTGATCTCATCCCTACTGCTAATCCTTGTATTATGTTGGTAGCTGATCCTGTCTTTGAGGATTTGGCGATGACCTTTACAGGGCCATAGTTGTATGATGTGTAATACTCTGTCAGGTAGCCTATAGCTAGTCCTCCTATGAGTCCTGCTATCATAGCATAGAAGACTGCAAGAGTGTCGAAGAACATTATTGTCAGGAAATAAGCGCCTATTATCGTCAGTGCTGAGCTGATCCATAATCCGACCCTTAATGCGAGTCCTAATCTTTTTTCTTTCTTTGCTCTCACGAAGAAAGTTCCTATTATTGATGATATTATTCCTAAAGCTGAGATGTATAGTGGGAACCAAAGTCCTGCTTCTTTGAACTGTAGGAATCCTAATGCCATGGCTGCGATTATGCTTCCGACGTAACTTTCGAACAGGTCTGCTCCCATTCCTGCTACATCTCCCACATTATCTCCGACATTGTCTGCAATCACTGCTGGGTTTCTTGGGTCATCTTCTGGTATTCCTGCTTCTAGTTTTCCTACCAGATCCGCTCCTACATCTGCGGCTTTTGTATATATGCCGCCGCCTACTCTTGCGAATAGTGCGACTGATGATGCTCCGAATCCATAACCGAATATTATGTCTGGTGATTTAAATATCAGGAATAATATTGTGATACCTAACAGTCCTAATCCGACTACTGATAATCCCATGACTGTTCCTGAACTGAATGCTATCCTTAGTGCTGGTGATAGGCTTTTTCTTGCAGCGGCTGCTGTCCTGACATTTGCTATCGTCGCTATTCTCATACCTATAAATCCTGCTGATAATGATAGTGTCGCTCCTATCACAAAGCATATCGCTGTGGGCCAGTTTATCAGGAAGCCAAGAACTAATGCGACTATGATGACAAATACTGCCAGATATTTATATTGTCTTTTTAGGTACGCCATTGCGCCTTCGCGTATGTACCTTGATATCTTCTTCATGGTTGGTGTTCCTTCATCCTTCTTCTTGATAAGCACAGTGAATATTCCTGCTACTATCAATGCTAGGATTGCCGAACCTAAAACATAGTCTATCATGCACCCCACCTCATTTGTTATTTTTCAGATTATTGACGATCATTTGATGATTATTTTAGGTTTTGACGAGGTTTTATTTTTATAAAGGTTTCTGAATTTTGGTTTTATCTGGATTATTGGAATGTCATGTTTTGTTATGTTTCTTTCTCCCAAAGGTTTTTAAACATGCCCTTTTATTCGGTTATTGGTGATACTTATGAAGGACAAATTACAAAGACTTAATGATTACGAATGGCTCCTTCCTAAATCTGCTCGTGAAGGTATGCTTGTTGATGCTAAGGTTTTTGCTAATCAGGCGGTTATGGATGCTATGGAATCTGATACTATAAAACAGCTTTCTAATGTTGCTATGCTTCCTGGAGTTGTTGAGCCTGTCTGTGCTATGCCTGATGCTCATGTCGGTTATGGTTTGCCTATGGGTGCTGTGGGTGCTTTTGATGCTGATGAGGGTGTCATTTCCAGTGGTTGTACTGGCTTTGATATCAACTGCGGTATAAATATGATCCGCACTAATCTTACTGTAAGCGAGGTTCAGTCTAAGATTCGTGAGCTTACTTCTAAGCTTTTTGAGAATATTCCTTGTGGTGTAGGTTCTAAGGGTAAGCTTCGTCTTCAGAGAAGTGAGCTTGATGAGGTTTTGGTTAATGGCTGTGATTGGGCTGTTAAGAATGGTTATGGTGTTAAGGAGGATCTTCAGAATACCGAGGAGCATGGAGTTATGTCAGGCGCTGATCCTGATAAGGTTTCTGATACTGCTAAGAAGCGCGGTGCTCCTCAGCTTGGTACTCTTGGTGCTGGTAATCATTTTCTTGAGGTTCAACGTGTTGATAAGATCTTTGACGAGGCTTATGCTGAGAAGTATCATCTTCAGCCTGACCAGGTTGTTATAATGCTGCATTGTGGTTCTCGTGGTCTTGGTCATGAGATTGCCAGTGATTATCTTAAGATACATGAAAAAGCTGCGCAGAAGTATGGTATTAAGTTGCCTGATAAGCAGCTTGTTTGCGCTCCTGCTAATAGTGAAGAAGGGCAGGATTATTTTAAGGCTATGAAATGCGCTGTCAATTATGCTTTTACGAATCGTCTGGTCATGACTCAGTGGGTTCGTGAGAGTTTTGAGCAGGTTTTTGACCATTCTTGGAAGGATATGGATATGCATACTATCTATGCTATCGCTCATAATATCTGTAAGTTTGAAGAGCATACTGTCAATGGTGAGAAGAGGAAGCTTTATGTTCATCGTAAGGGTGCTACGCGAAGTTTCCCTGACACTCCAGCTCTTATAGCTGGAAGTATGGGTACTGCTTCTTACATTCTTCATGGTACTCAGACTGCTATGGAGAAGACTTTTGGTTCTACCTGTCATGGTGCTGGTCGTGCTATGTCTCGTCACCAGGCTATCAGTTCCTTTAAGGGAGAGGATATAAGGTCTAGTCTGCGTGATAAGGGTATTGTTGCTCGTGCTACCAGTGCTAAGGTTCTTGCTGAGGAAGCTCCTAAAGCCTATAAGGATATTGAGTCTGTCATTGATACTGTTCATAAGGCAGGGATCTCTAAGAAGGTTGCTCGTCTTACTCCTTTAGGGGTTGTTAAGGGTTAAGTTACTCTCTAACTTATTTTTTAGAGAATAAGAATGAAATAAAAGATTTAAACTAAACGATTAAATGATTTTTTTGTTTTCTCTGTTTTCTGTTCTTTTTTATTCAAGTGTGGCCTGTACTTTCTTGGCTGCTTCTGTTAATGGGTCGAATGAGCATTTATCTCCCACGCAGCTGACTTTTACGAAGTAGTTACCGTCCTTGAAATAGACATTTTTCGGTCCTGATGGTGATTGATAGGTACAGCCTTTGTCTCCTACACTTGCTGCGCTGTTTCCTTCGCAGTACATGTTGTAGACTCTTTCTGCTTCTGAGTTCTCGTCATATGTTTGTGTCTCTACATCTACGAACATTCTTGGTCCTGAATAGCTGCATCTGCAGACTGTTACTCCTTTTGGCATGGCTGGGTGTTGTGGACAGTCTGGTTCTTTTGTCCATGTGCCGCCTATGGTTTCTGTGAAGTCTGCTCCTGTGAGTTGGTCACACCTTGCGGTTCCTTTTGTTTCTGGAGCTGTTACTGTCGTTCCTGTTGAGCCTGGTGTTGTTTCTTCTGTTTTTGGTTCTTCATATTTGGCTTCTGGCATTGTAGTTCCTTCTGTTCCTTTTGTTATCTCTACGCTGTCATCTTTTACTGGTTTTGAGCTTACCAGTTTCTTTTTTGGTTCTTGTTTTGAGCAACCTATTGAAGCTGCTACCAAGATGATAAGAATTATCGTCAGCATTATCACGATAGGTTTTTTCATGTTTACACCTCGATGTTTTGTTTAGGTTTGATACTTGTGCAGATACTTCTCTTATATTTATAGGTTTTGTGTTGTTTTTTCACTCTTGTACGGTTTTTAGGATAATTTTTAGGTCTTGCTTGTTTTTTGAGATTTAAGAAAGTTTAAGGATGATGTGATGTGGGAGAAGGGATTCGAACCCTCGTAAGCACTAAGCTACTACGCCCTGAACGTAGCCCGTTTGACCGCTCCGGCACTCCCACTTTGAATATTTTTTTATACTTTGTTTTTTCTTCTTTCTTTTTGTTCTGTCTTGTTCTTAAAGTTTTATGATTTTTCCTTTTCTTCCTACATTGATGACTCTTGTCTTTCCTATTTTTTCTTCTAACCCTTCAGCTTCGTGTACGTGTCCGCAGAGTAGTACGTCTGGTTTGAATGTTTCTACTGCTTTTTTTACTGCTTCCGATCCTGGGACGAATTTTGAGAATTTTTCTATCTTGCTTTCTGTTGGGTGTATGTGTGTGACCATAATCTTCTTTTTCAGGTATTTTATCTTGTCAAATCCTTTTTTTAGCAGATTGTACATCTCATTTTCTGATATGGGTGCTGTTGGTCCGACATTCGTTGCTCCTCCTGCTCCGAATATTCCTACATCTTTGTATCTTACGCTGTATCCGTGTATGTTTCTTGCGTCTGGTTCGTAAAGTTCTGCCATGAATTCTGTTGTGGCTACGGATTCATGGTTTCCAGGTATTATCAGCACTTTTTTGTGTTTTTTGATGAACGGCCCCAGTATGTTGTCTGTGCTTTGTTCTGCCATTGTCAGGTCTCCGCATAGCACTACCAGATCTACATCTTCTTTTTCTGCTTCTGTAGCTAGTTTTTCTATCTGTGCAGTGTCTCCGTGAAGGTCTGAAGCTGCTAGTATCTTTAGTTCTTTATTCTCTTCTTTTGTTTTTGTTTTGTCCTCGACACTCATTTTATTGTTTTTTCTTTTTTCTTTCCTGTTCTTGTTGCGCCTTTGGTCCTTACTTTCTTTTTTTCTGTTTCTTTTCTTTTTTGGTTCTTCTTATCACTTTTGCTTTTTTTCTTCTTAGGTCTATGATTGTGGAAGGCGGGTTTTTTATTATTCCGTCTTCGATCGCGAAATCTACTGCTCTTTTTATGTCTTTAGGTACGTTTTTTAATCCTGTTGCTGGTTTCTCTCCATGTTTGTTTACTGATGTGGTCACTACTGGAACGCCTGCTTCTTCCACTATCTTGCTGAACCAGTTTTTTGGTATCCTTACTCCCAGGCTCTCTCTTGAGCATTCTACTGATACGCATCTCTTTTTCATCTTGAAGATCAGTGTGTATGGTCCTGGAAGTTTTTTGAGGTATTTTTCGTTTGTTTTACAGTTTTTTCTTATCCATTCTTTTCCTGGTGCTATTACTGAGAACGGGCTTTTTCTACCTCCTCCTTTTGTTTTTCTTATCCACTTGACTGGTCCTGGTTTTGTTGCGTTGCAGCCGATCCCATAGATCGTGTCTGTAGGATAGAGAAATACTGCTCCGTCTTTTATCCATTCTATATATTTTTCTTTGTTTTTCAGGAATTCTTTTTTCTTTATGACTTTCATTCTGTCAGTAAGAAGTCTATGCCTTTCTCTTTCTTTTGTTTTGGTATTTGTATGTTAGGTCTTGCGTCTACTAAGAAGTCCATCTCTTTGTAGTTCTTGGTCTTTGTCTCTTTTTTGAGTATGGTCTGTTTTAGAAATTCTATGTTTGTTGTTCGTTCTTTTTGTTCTTCTTCACTTAGTTCTTTTATGAATAGGTTTCTTATCCAGTCTATTATCGGGACCACCTCTACATGTCTGTAAACCCTATTTTGCTTTTCATTTATATATCTTTTTAAATCCCTTTTCTTTTGTTGTTGTTCTGAAAAAGAAAGAGCACCCCCGTAATGGGGGTTAGGCGGTTAGATTTGAGGCAGCAAAGAATTTGATTTGTGCTTTTTTCTTTTTTCTTAAGCGGTCATATCACTCTCTATAAATCCGTAGTCCAGTAGATCTTCTTGGTTGTTGTTTCTTCTTTGGTTAGTGTAAGGTTCTTTAAGGTCTTCTTTGTACAGTTCTTGTTCTATCTCTCTTAGCATCTTTATCCTTTCAAAATCTCTGGCTTTTTTGAATCTTATAGTCATTGTTATCACCTCTTGGTTTATTTTTTGGGTGCGGGTTTAGATCCACATATCGCTGAATTGCATGTCAAAACTTCTCATCTTTTCTGTTACAGAACTTTTTCTTGT
>JALWQS010000026.1 GCA_027083015.1 Candidatus Woesearchaeota archaeon | reverse complement strand
ATAGCAAACTTCATCAACGGAGAATTGCCGGGAAAAGTGACGACATGGAGCGGTTGCTGGTACTTTCCGGGCTATGAAGGATGCCGACACCCACAAGTGCTCTATTCAGCAGCAGCAAGATTTACCATAGTTGCGTGGTTAGTATTCCTACAGCTGAAAACAAAAACAAAAAGGTGGAGGGATGGGTTCTTATCGATGAACATGCTGTTTCTGGTAGGAGTAGCAAGATTCATAATAGACTTCTGGCGCGATGACCCTGTATTCCCTGCAGGATGGGGCTTCACGGCAGGACAATACCTAAGTATCTTCATGATCCTTATAGGAGGTTTCCTATTATGGAAATATTACATAAAAGACATGAAAAATATCTTCAGAAAAGAGATAAAGTGACAAGCAAGATCCTGATCAAAAATCTGGCAGCTATGTTAGCATTAAGCCTGATATTACTAACTGCATGCAGCACCAACAATGCGGAAAAAACTATCCCGAACAATCCTTCCAAAGAGAAGCCAGTCACAGAACAAGTTCAGGCGAGTGATCAAGCGGGAACCCAAGAAACAAATATTTCAGAAGAATTACCTGCTTTTCCGTCAAATCCTTTTGAACCGTTAAGTGAAGAAATACCTGAAACACAGGAAAAAGAAGAAACAGGGTTGAAAAGGATCGTGATCCGTATGTTCCGTTTTGGCTTTGACCCTGAATACATAGAAGTGAATAAAGGAGACCATGTATATCTGACGGTAACAAGCACAGATGTAGGTCACGGATTCGCATTGCCAGACTTCGGGATCAACGAACGGGTACCGCCAGAAGATTCCATAACAGTAGATTTTATAGCAGATACCAAAGGAGAATTTGAGTATTTTGAGAGCGTCTATTCAGGGAAAGGCTGGAAAGATATGAAAGGAACATTTGTAGTGAGATAAATCATCCCTATGAACAAGACCATAATCGCAGGAGGTGGCGACAGTCAAGCCAATAATTGTGATAAAATTATGAAACTTTCCGCTATTAGGCCTGATTAATCTTCCATAACTTTTATATAACCTCCATGAGGAACAAAGAGTATGTTAAAAAAGAAACCTAAGAGATTCGGGAAGAAAACCGTCAGTGAAATAAGCGGTGAGGATAGTGGTAAGACCAAGAGTAAAATGCGTAGTAAAACAGGAAGTAAAAAAATACTCAAGAAAACACCACAAAAAAGATCCAAGAAAACAAAAAGATCTTCTGTCAAGAAAGCCATAAAAAAACGGGTAAATAATAAAAGAAAGAATAAAAACAGAAGAAAGAACAAAAACACAAAAAAACAGACAAGAAGCACCACAAAGCACAATACTAAACAGGCATCCAGACAAACACCGAAACTATTAGCAACAACAAACATAAAACGATTAAAAGTAAGACCTCATCCTGTAGAAGTGATGCTAAAACTTATCATAGCGCTTTCAATACTGGGTATTGTAGTATCGGGCTACCTCATATATCTCCATTATAAACCAGAAGCTTCAGAGATATGCACGTTCAATGCGAAGTTCAATTGCGACGTCGTGAACAAATCAGACTACGCAACCTTTATGGGAATACCAAACGCTATCATAGGGTCATTGGGTTATCTTTACTTCCTGATCATGAGCGTCATACTTCTGAAAGGATACAACTTAAGAAAGATGAACAAGAAACTAAGACCCAAACACCTGAACTTTCTAATGATGATATTCGCAGGCATAGGGTGGTTGTTCTCGATGTACCTATTATATATAGAAAAATTCGTACTATACGCCTATTGTATATTCTGTCTTGCAAGCCTTGCGATAATAACCTTAATATTCCTCATATCTATCTTCAGCTATCGACAATGCATGAAATGCAAGAATGTACTCCATAAGATACAGATGAAAGCAAGAGGAAACATGTGCAGGTACTGTTAAAATGAAAATGACAAACAAAAACGAGAATTATAATAAAGAAAAGAAGAACGATAAACGCATGGAGAATAAAGATAAGAAAAAAGCAACCGTGCTCAAGGCGGCATTGGCGATCATGATACTGACATTGTTAGCAGTATCAGTCATATTGTCTGGATGCGGAAACCCGAACCTGGATAATTTCGCAAAATGCGTCACAAAATCAGGAATGACATTTTACGGAGCTTACTGGTGTCCACACTGCGCAAATGTAAAAAAAGCATTCGGTTCATCATTCCAATACATCAATTACGTAGAATGTGATGATAATGGTCCGAACGGAAACTCCCAAAAGTGTCAGCAGGCAGGAGTAGACGCGTTCCCTTACTTTATATTTGGAGACGGGATGCGACACGCAGGAGAACTATCATTATCGCTGATAGCAGAAAAGACCGGTTGTGAACTGCCCAAAGGAGCAAAATGATAGATAGCAACTATTCACAACACATTATCTGAAATACTTATTGAAACCTGAAAGAAAGCAATAATGGATAAGGTTTAAATACTATTATTCTTCCTCAACCCTATGACGATGAAAAAAACTATCAGAGAGAGGAATGTTTCTCAAAAGATTACAGGAAAGGTCCGGAAGACAGTGAAGGAGGAAAGACTATCAAAGAGTAAAGAGTCCGGAGCAGATGTACAAAAAACAAAGCAGCCGGATAAGACAAAATCAGCAAAACTAAAACAGATAAAACCAAAATCCGCCAAGCAGAGACCCGCAGAATCCAGATTAGACCCATCAAAATCACCAAAAAAACTCTTTGAGCAGTTCAAAAGCACAGATGAGATTCCAATATCAAAACTCATAGTTGATCAAGTCATAGGACAAGAGTCTGCAGTCCAGGTAATAAAAAAAGCAGCATCACAAAGGCGTCATGTATTCTTGATAGGAGAACCAGGTACAGGAAAATCAATGTTGGGATTGGCGTTAGCAGAACTATTGCCAAAAGAAAAACTGGTGGATATACTAGCATTCCCGAACCCAAACGATGAAAACCAACCACTGATAAGGACAGTACCTGCAGGAGAAGGCAGAGAAATAGTAGCCAAAGCCAAGATACAATCAGTACAGATGTTCAAGAACCAAAATCTGTTATTGTTTATCATGGCAATAATAGCGATGATCGCACCATGGTGGGTAAGATCCTATTACAAATCAGACATAATGTTTGCAGCATTTTTCTTAGGAGGGATGCTTTTTCTGGCAGCATTCGTCATATTCCTGAACATTGGAAAAAGAGCGCCGATGGGAAAAACCGGAGTTTCACCACCAAAAGTTGTAGTGGACAACTTCAAGAAATCACAAGCACCATTCTTTGACGCGACAGGAGCACATGCAGGAGCATTATTAGGAGATGTTCTTCATGATCCATTCCAATCAGGAGGGCTGGGAACACCCGCACACGAAAGAGTCGTTGCAGGGATGATACATAAAGCCAACAAAGGGGTACTCTTCATAGACGAGATAGCAACCTTACAGGCACATACACAACAAGAACTGCTCTCAAGCCTTCAAGAAAGAAAATACTCTATAACAGGACAATCAGAAAGATCAGCGGGTGCTATGGTAAGAACAGAACCGGTACCCTGCGACTTTGTACTGGTAGCAGCCGGGAACCTGGAGACCATAAAGAACATGCATCCAGCATTAAGGTCAAGGATAAGAGGTTATGGTTATGAGATCTACATGAATGATACGATGAAAGATACTGCAGAAAACCGCTGGAAACTAGCAGTCTTTGTCGCTCAAGAGATAAAGAAAGACGAAAAGATACCACCTTTTGCAAAAGATGCAGTAGAAGAGATAATAGAAGAGGCCAAGAGACGAGCAAACAGGAAAAACCATCTGACCCTAAGACTAAGAGATCTAGGAGGACTGGTGAGAGCTGCAGGAGATCTAGCGAAAGAAAAAGGCGCCAAATTAGTAAGGAAAGAACACGTATTGCAGGCAAAAGAGATAGCACGCAGCCTGGAACAACAGATAGCAGATAAGTTTATAGAAAGGAAAAAAGAATATGAAGTCATCGTCACAAAAGGTAAAACAGTGGGTCGAGTCAACGGCTTAGCAGTGATCGGAGCAGAAGCTTCATATTCAGGAATCATACTGCCGATAGAATCACAAGTGACCTTCGGAGGAAAAGAAAAAGAATTCATAGCGACAGGAAAATTAGGAGAGATAGCAAAAGAAGCAGTAAAGAACGTGTCAGCGATAATAAAAAAATTCTTCGGAGAAGACATACAAAAATACGACGTCTATGTACAGTTCCTGCAGACCTATGAAGGAGTAGAAGGAGACTCAGCAAGCATAGCAGTAGCGACATCAATAATATCAGCGTTGAAAAAAATACCGATCAAACAAGAGGTGGCGATGACAGGATCCCTATCAGTAAGAGGAGAAGTACTTCCGATAGGAGGTGTGTCAGCAAAGGTAGAAGCAGCGATAGACGCAGGAATAAAAAAGGTAATCGTACCAAAATCCAACCTGCAAGATATCATAATACCAAAAGATGACCTTAAAAATATAAAGATCATACCAGTAACCACAATCTCAGAAGTGCTGAAAGAAGCACTAGACTGGAAAGGAAAAGAAGATATACTCAAGAAGATAAAAAACATCAACGGTCATTAAGAAATCAGATCTTAAGCTGTTTATACATCTTATTCCTAATATTAAATAAGAAACATAAGTATAGCTTATAGAACTAAAAAACAAGCAGGGCTTCTATACTCACTCCCGCTTCTCAACTTCGGCTTGGTAACCCTTGATGACCAACTTACTACCCTCATGGGTGATGTAAATCTCTTCAAGATCATTAACAACAAGGTCATTACCTTCAAGATAATAAGAACTGTTAAGCCTGACAAGACGGATCTTCTCAATATCATTGAACTCGTAGGTCTTAGTAGGAAACTCAGTAGTCTTATGAGGATTGTTAACATCAAATAATCTGACAACAGCAGTCTTAAACTTATCACCTTCCCTGCGGGGAAGCCTTCCGAGAAGCACAGACTTCGTCTTAACCTTAAGAACCTTCTCTTCCGGGTTTCTGATAACATCCATCATAATAACCACAATTGAAAATTGATATATAAATATTTTGTTGAGCTTTAAAAACATTAACCTTTCTTAAGCATAAGAGATCAAGATCAAAACTCTTCAAACTCATTAAGTTTTCTCAAGTAACCTTTCTGTTTAAGATACATCACCTGATTAGCTCTGTACTTAAGGATGACATCACCTTTAGAATCACCTGAGAATTCCCAAGGCCTGACGATGACCAGGTCACCTTCCCGAACCCAAAGCTTCTTCTTAAGCCTTCCAGGAATACGGCAGTTTCTGGTCTTACCGTCCATACAGCGGACCATCATACGACTACCGCCGACTCTTTGCTCAACAATACCAAAAACTTCGCCTTCAGCAGTCTTAGGCAAAGGAGTTCTTCTAAGCTCTTCAGCCATCTCTTCAGGAGACTTCTGAGGCGCTCTTTTGTACGGTTTTCTATATGGTGGCATATTATCAAAGAATAAAGGTCTGTTTATAAAGGTTTGCTCTTTGAAGAAGAGAAAATAAAATTAAAAAAAGAAAAACAATCCGCAAGTTGGTACTTGTAAATATCTTTATGAACTCCTTTTATACACTTCCTTGACCTCAGCACCCCACTCGTCATTTATCAGAGTAAGAGTGTCACCATCAACAACAACCCTTTCTCTCACGACACTACCAACATTTATGGTACTGGGACAATCACTTTTCTTAACAGTCCAAGTCTGATAATCACCATTAAAACTCAAATCTCCAGAATTGGAACAAGCACTGGAACGAGAATCAAAAGAATTCTTAGTAAGGATCAAAGTAGCAGGTTTATTGCCCATCAATTCCCCATTAGTATAGGTTCCCTGCCTGATCCAAGTACCTACAAAAGCAGGAGTTCCACCAGAGTTCGTGTGCTGTTCAGAAGCAGGACTAGCAGATAAATTCAGATCATGCTGTTTAGCAACAGCAGAAGAACTGTTACCGCAGCCCGCCAGCAGAACAAACAGAGAAATGATCAACAAACCAATAATCCTAAGAGTTATGCGTTTCATTTTATCACCTTCCAATAACCTATCATCAAATCAGGCATATTTTAAAATCTTTCTGAACAATCTTGAGAATAACTCAGAAAGGACACTCACCAGCCAAGCAACCACCAGAGTATTCAGAATCCACGCCCAAGTATTCGACCTTAGAACCCTTCTCTTTAAAACTCAAGACCTGACGAGGACGAGAACCATACCTATAAACAGTGATGCCCTTGCATCTCTTCTTCCAGGCAAGCAAGAAAGCCTTCTTAACATCCTTAACAGTAGCGGAAGCAGGCAAGTTGATAGTCTTAGAAACCGCAGAATCCGAATACTTCTGAAAAGCTGCCTGCATACGGATATGCCATTCAGGCTTGATATCAAAAGCCGTGACAAAAAGCCTTCTTACATCACGGGGGACCGTCCTCATACCTTTTAAAGATCCATGACGAGCAATATCAATAATAAGCTCTTTAGAGAAAACACCCCTCTCCTGAGCGATACGCTCAAAATCCCTGTTGAGTTCAAGAAGCTTAGCACCGTTCAACACGTTCCTGACAAAGCCAATGCCGAACAAAGGTTCGATACCAGAACTGCAATGTGCTATGATACTGATAGATCCAGTAGGAGCAACCGTCGTCACAGCGGCGTTCCTCATAGTCTTAAACCTCTTAGCATGGACACTCTTCTTAAAATTCGGAAAACTACCACGTTCAGCACCCAGCCGTCGCGACTCATCAACAGCCTTATCATGGATAAACTTCATAACCTTCTCAGCCAAAGAGATAGCACGAACAGAATCATAAGGGATGCCTAGCTTCACAAGCATATCAGCAAAACCCATCACCCCAAGACCAATCTTCCTGTTAGCTTTAGTAGCACGTTCAACCTCTGGCAAAGGATACTTATTGCAATCTATAACATCATCAAGAAAATCAACAGCCAGACGGACAGTCTCTTCAAGCCGTTTCCAGACGATCATCCCGCGCTTCTTATCATTTTTCAGGTCCACAAAATGACCAAGATTTATAGAACCAAGATTACAGCTCTCAAAAGGCAACAAAGGTTGTTCACCGCAGGGATTAGTGCTTTCGATAATACCGACTTTGGGTGTAGGATTACGCCTATTGATCTCGTCGAGAAATATGAGTCCAGGATCACCATTGTTCCATGCCATAGCCGTAATAAGATCAAAAACATCGCGAGCATTCAACTTACCCTCTGAACTTCCAGTATGAGGATTGATAAGATCATATTCCTTATTCCTCATCACAGCTCTCATAAAAGCATCAGTCACTCCGACAGAGATGTTAAAATTAGTAAGCTGTCGACCATCCTTCTTAGCAGTGATGAACTCCAGAATATCAGGGTGATCAACCCTTAAGACACCCATATTAGCTCCCCGACGACGACCTCCCTGCTTGATAACATCAGTCGCACAATCATAGACCTTCATGAAAGATACAGGACCAGAAGCTGGAGACTTAGTGCTGTTGACAATATCGCCCTTAGGCCTGAGATGAGAGAAACTAAAACCTGTACCGCCACCAGATTGGTGGATCAAAGCCATGTGCTTTAAAGTATCAAAGATGTCGTTAATAGAATCCTCTACGGGAAGGACAAAACAAGCACTCAACTGACCGAGCCTGGTCCCAGCGTTCATAAGAGTGGGACTGTTAGGCAGAAAATCCCTGTTAACCATCAAAGAAAAGAACTGTTCCTCTTTTTGGCGAACATCACTACCATACAATGCCTCCACCTTAGCAACAGCATGCGCAACCCTCCGGAACAACTGGCCAGGAGTCTCAACTACATTACCATACCTGTCCTTAAGAAGATAACGTTCCTGCAAGACTCTTATAGCATTGATATCAAGCTTAAGATCATCAACCTCAACACCATAAAATCTCTTGGTATCCCGGTCTTTAGCATGTTCTGCACGGTACTTGATGTACGCTTTAGCAGTTCTTTCAAAACCATTACGCATAAGAACACGCTCAACGATATCCTGGACTTCTTCAACATGAGGGTGACGATAATGGAAACGACGCCTTATAGAAGAGACCACCTCATCAACCAAACCTTCAATGTGCTCAGAATCATCGATCCTGAGAGCAGAAAAAGCCCCGTGGATAGCACTT
>JALWQS010000025.1 GCA_027083015.1 Candidatus Woesearchaeota archaeon | reverse complement strand
GCTGCTACATGTGGGCCTACCGATTCGTATTGTTCTATCGGTTTTGTCAGCATAGTTCTTATTTCCAGGTCTTCTACTTCAATCTCCTTTTTTCTTAGTTTGTTTATTATCTCTTTGACATATTCAAACGCTAGTTCTGGTTGGTTCTCTTTTAGCACTATCCTTAAGACTTCCTGCTGAACTTCTTTTGCTATCGGTGAGACGTTTCGTCTTACGGTCTCAAAACCTTTTATGTTCAATCGTCCTTTATCATCTACCATCGCGTATTTTTTCTTGGCTCCGGTGTCATCTCCTTTCATCGCTACGAATAATGCCCGCCGGAATGTTCCTTCAAACTCCAGTTCCATAACTCCTGGCAGTTTTGCGTTGATGTCTTCCATAAAGTTTAGTGCTTCTTTCTTCTCTCCGGCTTTCAGTTTGATGAATATTGAGTCTGTGTCGCTGTATAATACTTGGAACCCTCGTTTTTTCGCTTCATCTATGACCTTATGTATGTAGTATCTTCCATAGGCGGTGATGCTTCTTGCCGAGTCTTTTGAGTACCATCTTGCTCCGAAGAATCCCAGATACCCGTAATAGGAATTTGCCAGAACTTTTAGTGATTCCTGTCTTGCATCTAAGAATTTCTTTTTGTTCTTTTCTGCCTTTCTCATGATCTCTTTCACTCTTTGTCTTCTCATGATTATCTCTTTCAGTAATGATGATAGGAATCCTTGTTTTTTTGTGCAGAACCAGAGATTATACCCTTCTAAAGGAACTTTTTCTTTATCTTTACAACAGTCGCAGTTCAAGAGTTCAGGACTTATGTTATGTGATACGATTATCGACGGGTACAATGATCTGAAGTCGAAGACTGCTACGTTCTCGTAAAGCCCTGGTTTTGGTTCATAGACGAATGCTCCTTTGACCCTCTTGTCCATCCTTGCTACCAGTTCCTTATGCCCTGGCTTATTTGGTATGAGCTGTTTTCTTCCGGGTGCTTGCCGCATTATGAACCATTCTACCAGTTGTGAGAAGGACATCCTATTTATTGACGCTATATCCTGCCCGACTATCTTGACCAGTTCTGTCATGTTCGGTAGCATGCTTTGGCATAGTTCAAAGGTGAGTTTTGCATCCTGAAGGTTATAGCTCAACAGCTTGTTCAGCTGTTCTGCATCGTTCTTGTCCCAGTACTCTGCTAGTCTGTCTATTTCTACCTCTTCTTTTTTCTCTCCCAGCAGTTCCTCTGCGACATTATCCAGTTTCAGAGAATCAGTCTGTAGTTTTCTTGCTATAACCCGTCGTATGAAGTTAAGTATGTCTATATGTACTATTCCTGTAGAGTCCACTTGTCTCATCTTTCCGGGACTCATGCGTACTGGTTCATAATCCAGCCCTATGTCTAGTTTTATCTTGTATTTTTCCGCTCTTTTTATCAGGTATGGAAAGTCATAACCGTCTGAGTAGTACCCTGTAAGTATGTCTGGACTGTGTTCTACTACCAGTTCTTTGAAGCGTTCTATCACCTCTGCTTCTCCGTCCAGTTGTTCTACATATTCCAGATCTGTCTTGAATTTTTTCCACGTAAGTACCTTCTTGAACTTGCTGTTTTTGCCTTTACCGTGTCCGTACAATGCTATCATGACTATTGCATGGCGTTCTGGAATCGTAAGCTTTCCTTCCGGGTTATAGACTTCTATGTCAAATCCCATCACTTTCAGGTCTTCTATCGTATCTTCTGAATGCTGCTCTATCTTGCTTACCTTGAATATAGGCACTCTTGTCTTTTCTTGCCTGTCGCTTAAGGGTTCTACTTCTGCTTCTGTCAGAACTAGGGGTATCAGTTCTTTGTCTATCAGGTATCTTCTCGTGAATAAGATATCGTACTCAAAACAGTCTTTAACTTCTTCAAGCCTTAATGCTTCTTCCCGGATCTTAGGTACTGCTGCTGGCAGGTTAACTATCACTTTTATGACTGTAACTTCTTTCCCTTCATATTCTCTTTTTATGCTCTCTGTCTTTTGTACCTGATACTTATCTCTTCCTTCGGTTTCCAGTTTTTTGAGTCTTTGTTTCAGCTCGTTGAGATCAGTATTCTTTTGCGGCAGCACATAGAAGTAAGGTTCAAAATCATCATCTACGATACATACTTGTTTATGGTCTTTTGTTCGGCCATAGATGTATATTGATGCTTTTCCGTTGACTATCTTATATGTCAGGTCTATAGGATAAAAGAACAGTTTCACCATTTTTCAGAAATAAAAACGCGAGGGCTATATAAATATTATGTAAGAACAGTCTGTCCGGAAGGATAAAAATTATTTTGCTGTTGCAACTGTTGCAGCTATAACAAAAACTCGCCACTCGGGTCTATCCCCAACCTAAAGGTAGGGGTATTAACGACCCTCGCTTAACGGCGAGTTTTTGGGATTGAAAATCTCGCCCTAAAGGACGGAGTATTAAACTCCTTGCAAATCTCTAACGAGATTTTCAATAACTATTGCAGTTATTATACTCTTGAGGTTTCTATGCCGTTGTTGCTGGCTAATAGTTCAAAAAGACCGGCATTGGAATTTCATCCTGAGATTGCCGCAAGAATCTGAGGATTAGCTTCTGTTTTCAGGCCTGCTCATAGCATAGATATGATCTGCTTGCTCTCCTTTTCTGCTTAGGATCCGCACTCAGCGCATAGCTTCATATATATCTTAGTTTCATCTTAGTTTCATCATAGTTTCTATCATAGTTTCATATAATCGTCCAGTTCTTTTGGTGAAACATAAAGTCTGTGTTCCATACATTCACCCAGTTTTGTCTGTACCAGATGTTCAAGTGCTTCCTCGCCTAATGCTTCTCGCATAAGTTCACTTCTCATAGCTATCTGTACTGCTCCGTAGAGCGTATCCGGCAATAGTCTTACTCCTTTGCTTTCTCTTTCTGCAGGTGTCTGTTCGTAGAGGTCTTCTGTGGATTCAGGCATCAGTTCGTAATCATTCTCTATGCCTTTCAATCCTGCACGTAATAATACAGAGAATGCCAGGTAGGGATTGCATGCAGCATCTGGAAATCTTGCTTCTATTCTTGTCGCTGTTTCTTTTCCTGGTTTGTACTTTGGCACTCTTACTAATGCTGACCTGTTCTGTTGCGCCCATGCTATGTATACCGGAGCTTCAAAACCCGGTACTAATCGTTTATAGGAATTTACCCATTGGTTAGTTACCATACATATCTCTGGTGCGTGCTTTAGTACTCCTGCTGTAAACTGTCTTCCGGTCCTTGAGAGATACGGTGGTTCTGTCTCGTCAAAGAATGCATTTGTCTCTTTCCTGAATAGTGATATATGGACGTGCATTCCTGATCCGTTTTCTCTTGCTAATGGTTTTGGCATGAATGTTGCGTGCATCCCTAATCTTCCTGCTATCTCTTTGACGAGCCATTTATAAGTCTGTAGGTTGTCTGCCATCCTCAAGGCGTTCTTGTATTTTAGGTCTATCTCGTGTTGTGATGGTGCTACTTCATGATGCGCGTATTCTACTTCTATTCCCATGCTTTCAAGGGCGAATATGGTCAGTTCTCTTATCGGGTCTCCCACATCTCTTGGCACCATATCGAAATAACCTGCTGAGTCTAAGATTTCGGGGCTTGTCCCGTTCTTGAAATAGAAATATTCTGCTTCTGGTCCTACGTACATGTCTGTCAGTCCGTGATGTACCAGTTCTTCTAAGTTTCTTTTCAGTATGTTTCTTGGATCTCTGGGATAATCTTTCCCGTCGGGTGTTGTTACCTTTGCGAACATCCTTATGGCTTTGCTTCCTCCTATCCTGAATGGTATAAGTTGGGCAGTCTTTGCTGAGGGTAATGCTATCATGTCACTTTCGTGTATCCTTGAATATCCGTGTACGCTTGAGCCGTCAAAACCCATCCCTTCTTTGAATGCGGATTCCAGTTCTCTTGGTGTTATGGAGAATATCTTAGGAAATCCCAGCAGGTCTGTAAACCAAAGTCTTATCGATGATATATTTTGTTCTTTTACGTAATCGATCACTTCCTTATCGGTTTTCAGGTTCAGACCGTTCTTTGCACGGTTTTCTTCAACATAACTTTCCATAGATGCGCGCATCTCTTCTATAGCTTTGATCAGATCTCCGTTCAACATGATCACCTCGTTTGTATGAGCAGATAGTTTTAGGTTTATACACCATAAATAGTTTTAGTGGATTGTTATAGTTTATTTATGGATTCCTAAACATTTGTTATTAGTTTTCAATAAATTTTATAAAGAAATTAAAAAGTTAAACATCATCATACTTGTTTATTGAACAAAATTACCACAATAGGTGGAGGCGATAATATGGGCGTAAAAAAAGATTTCTTGATTGATAATAAGGATCAACGGATCCTTAATGTTATCCTTCATGATTCGAAACTTTCTCTTCGTGCTATCGCAAAGAGGACTAAACTGTCAGTAGTTACGGTGATGAACCGTATAAGACGCCTTGAAAAAGAGCGTATCATCAGGTCTTACTCGGCCAATCTTGATTATGAAAAGCTCGGTTATGATGTACAGGCTATAATCAGCTTAAGGATTTCCAAAGGCAAGCTTTTTGAGATCCAGAAGAAGATCGCTTCTCATCCTAACGTGTTCGCTGTCTATGATGTCACCGGCCATTTTGACTCTTTTATCATAGCTAAGTTCCGGAGCCGTAAGGGTTTGGATGCTTTCTTGAAAAAGATCCAGACTTATAATTTTGTGGAACGTACTGAGACCAGGCTTATCCTTAATACGATCAAGGAAGAGAACATCAAACTAAACTGATGCTCACACTCGTCCGCTGATGATTTACTGAGAGTTTACTGATGACAGGAAGCGCACAACAAAATTTATATACCACGCTCTAAATCAGACCGTTATGGACCTTAACCTTCCTAAAAAAAGGATCTTTGTCGGTAATGCTTCCTTATGGAAACGCGCAGCAGCTTTTGTTCTTGACCTGTTCATACTGGATTTTTTCGTGTTCGGATTTTATGATTCCTTATTGAAGAAGATTGTGCCTAACTCTGATGATTTCATCTCACTTTACAGGTCTTTTCAGGTTGATGATAATATTGCTTTTGTCCTTACTCTTCTTATGCTGATAATCACATTATTGGCTCTCGCATATTTTGTCCTCCTGGATTATCTTATAGGCCAGACCTTTGGTAAGATGCTTCTGGGTATCAGGACTGTTTCTGTAAGAGATTCTTCTAAGTTTGGTCAGGTAGGTTTTTTTCAGTCCCTTCTCAGGAACATGTTTATCATTCCTGCCGTACCTTTTATCTTCCTTTGGGTTATCGATCCTTTGTACATATTTTTTAACCATGACAAGCAGCGTTTTAGTGAATGGCTTTCAAGGACTAAAAGCATCGAGGTCTATGAGTTTTGAGCGAGTCTTAAGACCGCAAACGATTAAGAAAGATTGAGTATTAATGATTATGTTAAGGTGATATTATGAAAAAGATGAAGATTGAACAGGGATCTGGTGTTGGTAGGTGGATTGTTGTTTTCGTGGTGATTTTCCTGCTTGGTTTCATCAGTCTTATTACTGCTGTAATTATAGGATTGTTCATCGGAAGTTCGGGTAGTGAGCCTGATGGCAATGTGGCTCTTATCTCTATTTCAGGACCTATCGTATCGGACTCCCCAGGCAACTTTATAGGGAGAGGAACAGCTGATTCTGCTGATATCACTAAGCTTATTGAAAAAGCTGATAAGAATGATAATATCAAAGCTATCCTTCTTGAGATAAACTCTCCTGGCGGTAGTGCTGTTGCCAGTTGGGAGCTTGTCCGTGCGATTGAAAAGACCAACAAGACTGTTGTTGCTTGGATCCGCGAGTCTGGTGCTTCAGGTGCTTACTGGGCAGCTTCTGCTTCTGATCATATTGTTGCCAGTCCTTTATCCATCACTGGCAGTATCGGAGTCCTGTCTTCTTATATTGATTTTAGCGGCACTCTTGAACGTTACAACGCTTCTTATCAGCGTCTTGTTTCCGGCAAGTATAAGGATATGGGCACTCCTTTCAGGCATCTTACTCCTGAAGAGCAGGAATTGTTCCAGAAAAAACTCGACATGCTAAAAGGTTTTTTCGTGGATTCTGTTGCTGAGAATCGTCATCTCCCGAGAGAAAAGGTTGAAGAGCTTGCTACTGGAGAGTTCTTCCTTGGTGCTGAAGCTATTAAGTTAGGGCTTATTGATGAGCTTGGAGGCAAGGATGAAGCCGTCACCTGGATCGAAAAGAAAGATAATATCAAGGCTAAGATCGCTGAGTATAAAAAACCTGTTACGTTTGGAGATGTTCTTGCGAATATGCTAAGCAGGTCAGGTTTTGACCTGGGCAGAGGTTTGGGAAGAGCTTTATTGGATTATAAGATGGAGAAAGGTGTTGAATTGGATACCTGATCAACCCATATTCCAGAATTATTCATAAATTATATAAAGTTTAAATTTATTTTTATAATACTGTTTTATTTTCAGAAACTTTGATTGTCCTTTTTCAATTTTTTAAAAGAGGTGAAAGCAGATAGTTCAAAAGAAAGGACCTGATTTTTTGAAAGCTTTTGATTATTCAGTATTCCAAAATTCCAGAAGCATCTTTGAGCAGAAGTATTACATGTTTCTTCACCGCGCATTTCTTAAGAAAAACCCGGACAGGCTTCTTGCTATCGGTATTGACATCCTTAAAAGAAGATTGAAAGCCAGTGATATTGTCCTTCATCTTGCCAGGGTCTCTGTTGAAGGCACTCTTTTATATTCTCATAATCCTAAAGAAAGAACTCTTGATATCTATGAGCAGGAGCATGTGGATATGGTCCCTAATTACGTCAATGATTTTTACAGGAGCGGCAAGGAAAAACCTGAGACCATAAAGGCCAGCAATAACCGGGTGCTTCTTATCCCTCTTCTTACCAGGCATGATGAACATCTTGGTGTCATGGAGATAACCTTCAAGAATTACAGGAAACTTTCTAAGGACGAGATTGAGGAACTTGAATACTATTCTGAAGCCTTTATCTCTATCATTGATGATTATCGCAAGCAAAAGCAGCATTTGGGTTACATGCGCGATATTACCGGTCTGGTCATCCTTCTTATCATGTGGACGCTGTTTTTCGTATCTCTCTCTTTAATCTATGCTTATTCTCCTGAGCATTATAATATCATCTTTTTTGTCATATTGTTCTTCATACTCGCAAGTGTGGCGATCGTCTTTGAGGAACACCTTTACTCCCTTAAGGGTTGGGGTTTTGAGATGGGTGAGTTCTTAAGGTCTCTCCCCTATTATATTGGTGTATCAGCAATAGTGGTCACTGGTGTTGCGTTGGTCAAGTGGTTTGGCCTTTTTGGTATTCCTCGGAATCTTGGTGGAAGTTTTTGGGTTTTTCAGTGGACTTGGCGTGACATCTTCTATCCTATCTCTGTTCCTCTTCAGGAGATGACTGCTCGCGCACTTCCTCATACCATCCTTAGGAATGTCCTTAAGGGCTGGCACAAACATATAACTATTGTTCTTATCTCTTCTTTGATATTTGGTTTTGGCCATATCTCTTTTGGATTCTCTATGGTTGTCCTTACTTTTCTTTTAGGCATCATTCTTGGTACGCTTTATGAAGTTAAAAGAAACTTTTGGGGTATCTGTCTTGTCCATATGATCGTTGGTTATCTTGTGATGACAGGTCTTGGTTTTGACCTTCTCGGCCTTCTTCATTAGGAATGATCAGAGCTCACAACCAGAACAGTTTCTCAAAGATCATGATTAATAAACAACAACAAAAACTTTAAATAAAGAAAAATGTCTTTCTTAAGAAACAGCTGTTCTGACAGTCTGAATAATGTTGATTAGACCACCATTTAACAAGACAAACTACCATCCAATGAGGTGTATATTATGGCTTTAACGAAAGAAAGAGTTGATGAAATAATTTCTAAAGCTGAGGATCACATTAGAGCTTTGGGTATCAAAGCAGAGGTTCCTCACGAAACTTTAAGACAAGCGATCACTAAATACAGGTTCAAGAGGATCAGAAAAGATGAAAAGCTTTCTGAAAAAGACCTGGAAAAGCTTGAGGCAGACATCAAGGATCATCTTGTTATTGAATCTGAAGACCTTGAAGAACGGATTGCAGAAGCTATAGTAAAAGGTTTGGATTATCTGTATCTTGTCCTCCAGAACGAGAGCTTGTTTGAAAAGG
>JALWQS010000024.1 GCA_027083015.1 Candidatus Woesearchaeota archaeon | reverse complement strand
CAACGAGAACAATGATAGTCGGAATAACAGGAATGTATGGCTCAGGAAAAGATACAGCAGCAGAGTACCTGGCCAAAAAAGGATTCTATCATCTTTCTCTATCCGACCTGATCAGGGAAGAACTCGAGCGACGAGGAATAGAGATAACAAGAGACAACCTGATAAGGATCGCGAACGAATTGCGCGAGAGGTTCGGACATGCCGTGCTGGGGGAGAGAGCATTAGAACGGCTCAAGGGAAAAAAAGGTGATTTTGTCGTAACATCAATTAGGCACCCTGCAGAGGCCAAAGCGCTTATGACAGCAGGGGTGTTCTTTTTGGTGGAAATAAAAGCTCCCATCAGGACAAGATTCAAAAGGATAAAAAAACGCGACAGAGAAAACGATCCCAAAACACTGGATGAACTGCAAGAAAAAGAAAAACAGGAAAGCCAAAAATCAGGTCCCGGACAACAACTGACAAATGTAAGAAAGATGGCGCAATACGTCATACTCAACGACGGTTCTATAAAAAAACTTCAAACCAAGATAGACAAACTTCTGAAAGACCTGAGAAGAAAAGAAAAAAAGATGCCTAAGCACATAAGACCAAGTTGGGATGAATACTTCATGGGACTGGTAGAAGAAGTAGGAAAAAGAGGAACCTGCGACAGAGGAAGAGCAGGATGCGTCATAGTAAAGAATAAGAGGATAATGGCCACCGGTTATGTGGGGAGCCCTATAGGAGTACCACATTGCGATGAAGTAGGACACGAGTTCAAGACTGTGATACACGAAGATGGAAGCAAATCAAAACACTGCGTAAGAACAACACACGCAGAACAAAACGCAATATGCCAAGCAGCAAGGTACGGGATAGCTCTGGACGGAGCAACACTATACTGCAAGATGGAACCCTGCTATACCTGCGCAAAGATGATAATCAACACAGGGATAAAAAGAGTGGTCTGCGCATTAAGATACCACGCAGCAGAAGATACCAGAAGAGTATTCAAACAAGCGGGGGTAAAACTGGAAGTTCTCTCAGACGAGATGTTAACCTATAAGGACATGAAATAACAATCAGTACATTAATCCTAAAATTACACTAATCCTACAATTACACCAATCCTAAAGAAACACCTGCCTTATAAGAAACGTTTTTAAAGTATCATCCATTCCTGGCCCTTGATGATAGTAGGCATTACCGGAACAATATCAGCAGGAAAAGGAAAAACAGCAGAATTCTTCAAAGAAAAAGGTTTCAAACACCACAGTTTTTCAAGTACGATAAGAGCCATAGCCAAGGAAAGAGGAATAGAAATAACAAGAAAAAACCTTTCACGGTTAGGTGATGAGCTGACCAAAGAAAAACCTGATGGATCCATAATAGCCGATAAGATACTGGAAAAGATAAAAGAAGAAAGAAAAAAAGGAGCGAGCAAGTGGGTGCTCGAAGGGATAAGAAAACCGCAAGACATCAAGGTATTCAGAGAACATGAGTTTGACAACAGAAAGATGAGGTTCATACTAATAGGAGTGGATGCACCTCTAGAAATAAGATTTGAAAGACTAAGAAGACGCGGAAGACACGGAGACCCAGAGACACTAGAAGAATTCAAGAAGATAGACGAAAAAGAAAACAAAGGAAAAGCAGGACAACAGATAGACCGATGCATGGCAATGGCAGACTACATAATAATAAACGACGGGACAATAGATGAACTAAAAAAGAAAACAGAAAAAATAATCAAAGAGATACTTGAATAGTGAGGGCAATCTGGTTCTTCAGTCTAAAAATCTTATCTTCTTCTCACGAGATTTCTCACCAGAAACGATAACACACCTTCGGCCGACCCTTTTCTTCAAGAACTTAAGAAGTTCAGCATTAGCCTTGTTTTTGTCAGGAACAGCAGCGACAGAAATCCTGAGAGCCTGTTTATCAGCGTCAAAACCAATAATCTCGGTCTTCGAAGAATTAGGCTTGACAATAACACGAAGCAGGCCATCCTTGATATGTTCTTTCAGATCCATCTTATCAGCAGTCAAG
>JALWQS010000023.1 GCA_027083015.1 Candidatus Woesearchaeota archaeon | reverse complement strand
TCCTTAAGGACGCTCGTGGGCACAGGGCATAAAACACCGCCATCAACAAGAACCTTGCTGCCAATCTTTTTTGGCGCATAATAAAGAGGGATCCTTGAACTGGCTTCGATAGCATCAATGATCTTACCCGACTGAAAAATGACCTCTTCACCTTTGATAAGATCTACAGCTACGGGAAAAAAAGGCATCTTAAGATCCTTAAAGGTCTTTTTCTGAAACAGATCATAAAGTCTTTTGTGGATAAACTTCGTCGAGTAGACAGCTTCAGAATTAATTTTTTTCCTAAAGATCTTACTCTTGGCTTTAGGAAGGTTTTTTGTAGTGATCTTTTCCATCTCAAAAGGAGAAAAACCCAAGGCATAAACCCCTCCGATGATAGCGCCCATGCTAGAACCGGAAACACAGCATATCTCTATACCATTCTTCTCCAAAACCTGAAGGACGCCGATATGAGCTAATCCTCTAGCAGCACCCACTCCTAATGCGAGTCCCACCTTAAGCTTCTTTCTTTCTATCATCTTCAAATTAACTTTTTCTCATCATTTATGATCTTGTCCTTGAAGCCCTACTATTGCATGAGACAATCCCTATCTTAGGATGGTTCATCTCCGAACCACCTCTTGATCCTGTTGCTGAACTTAAGATATATCATCAGGAAGGGAGCCTGAAACAAAGACATAATTGCAGGAAAAACTGCAAGATACTGGCCTTCTTTTCCAAAAACTGAAACTAAGATAGCGATAGTTAAAGCTATGTTCTTGCTGACAGAAGTGAAGACGACAGACTGGTGATGCCCGTATTCGAAAGCAAGAAGCCTCTTGTTCATAAGCAATGTGAACAGAATCGTGATACCATAGAATATTATTGCGATAGGAAGCAGAAGTAAAATATCAATATAGTTCTTTATGATAAGATGCGCTTTTGAAGCGAAGATCACAAATATAAGGATGTAAAGAAAGCTAAGAGTTATCGTGGAAAAATACGACTTGGTGCCCATAAACTTTTCCTGACCATGTCTTCTTTCTATATACTCCCTTGTTATGATGCCTAACATAAGAGGCAGAACCAGGATGAACAAAAGGTTCTTCAGGATCAAACTCAAGGGGACAGGAATGTTAGCTCCTAAGGCAAAATAATGCCCTAAAAAAGGGTAGACTATGATTGAAGCCAGGAATGCGAAAGCAACAATTATTGCACCAGAAAGCATATGTCCTTCTGCAAGACCGATATACCCTAAGCCCATACTCGAAGCTGGTGCGATAGAAAGCATCATCAAAGTCAGCTTAATCTTTGGGTCAGAAATAAAAACAGATGTTAAGAACCACATGAATAGCGGGGCATAAATAAAATTCAGGATCAATGCTTCGATGAGTGGTTTCTGAGAACCTCTTATCTTTTTCAATGAGGAGATGGATAAATTCACCATCATAGGATAGATCATGATAAACACTATAGGTATTATCAGGCGTGATAAGAACTTAAGGTCAATAAAATAACCTGAGATTACACCCCCTATTATCACGATCAACGTGTATAGGATCATGTTCTTAGATAAGTTCTGCTTTATCTTATCGATAGGCCTTTTCTTACCCATTTTCTTTATCACCACTTCTTACGCATCCTACGCAGAGTACTTCCTGATTATCTCCAAGAGTTTCTCGTCAGTTTCAGGTATGCCTATAAAGATAGGCTTATCATCTATCAGCAAGGCAGGACTGCCCATGATGCCACGTTCTATAAGCTCATTAACATCTTTGATGTACTCGATCTCTGCGTCGATCTTGCCTTTCTCTTTCAAATCCTTGACCTTTTTGTATAAAGCCTCGCAAGTCGGACAACCAGAGCCTATAACTGAAATCTTCATCTTTAAGCACCTCTTAAACCGCTAACATGAAAATCTTAAGCGACACTAAAACAAGGATCATACCGATCAGTATCTGAAAACCCTTCCTCCAACGCTCAGGAAAGAAAAGGTTCGTGATCTCAAACATGAAATGAATGCCTGCAAAAAGAGCTAATGCCAGCAGCATCTGATCATAGAACAGGTTTAAGGTCATACCACTAGTGAAGAAAAAATGCCATATTATCGAAAAAAGAGAGGCAAAAAAGGCAGTCATGCTGTTTCCCACATACACCTGTTTGGCGTTCATCTTTCCGATCTTTATAGCAAAAGGGATCTTCAAAGGCTTCAACGAAGTTCCGACGACTCCTATAGAAAAACCGCTGATCCAGGGACCCAAGAATCCGCAGATCTTCGTGACCAATGGGTGACCCTTCTCAAAATTCAGCTCATGTTCTTCAAAATGTACGATGATAAGCCTAAGCCCGTAAAGGACTGCAAGGACGCCTAAAATTATGATCAAAACCGCAGCTTTACTGATTGCAAAAAGCAGTGTTCCTAAAAAAGAAGCTATGAAAGTGAACAATGGAATCATCACCAAAAGCTTAACCTTCATCTTATTAGGTAAAGAGATTATCTTATCCTTATTGTTAAGAAGTATCATCAATGCACCGAACATTATGACCCACAGGAAAATGTTTATTGCCTTGAAGATCGTGAACTTGAAAAGAAACAATAATAATAAGATCGTAAAGAACCTGTCAAAACGGATATTCAGTCCTGCAGTAACAAAGCCTACAATAATCACAGTCAATAAAAATGGTAATATCATCAGTAATCCCCCCATCATCTTTTGTGTTTTTCATATTTCTTGTCTGCTATCTTCAGAATCTTCACCACTTTTTTGTTTGCGAGCCTGTAATAGATGCTTTTCCCTTCTCTTCGCGACTCAACAATGCCTAAGTCTTCCAGCTTAGATAACTGGATGGAGACAGTCGACTGTGTCCTTCCGACAGGCGGAACCAGTTCACAGACACACCTTTCCTGCTCAAGCAAAAGTTCAACAATTCTCAGACGCGTCTCGTCACATAAGGCTTTGAATATCTTTAAAGACTCTTTCATATTGATATATTGACAAATGTCAATATATATAAAGCTTACGGAAACGTCCACAGAATGGTGTGTGTGGTAAGACATTAGTTGCGATGTAACGCCTTTTTAGTTAAATGGGGCCAGAACTCTCTTTCTTATGTTCCATCCAAATAAAATAAATCTAAAAATAAAAAAAATTGGGTTGAGTATCTGTGCTTATTCGAAAGCAGCCCAAATACCAAAAACGATTGCAGTAAGTCCGCCTAATGGGACTAACCAACTAGCTGCAGATGGTATATAATAACCAAAGGCAAGTAATCCACCAGCTGCTGCTACCCATCCTGTCCATCCTGCCATTTTTTATTACCTCCGTATCTTATTTTCTAATTTTTTTTGTTGAAAATCCTCGCAAATACGAAGTCTGGTTTTTATGCGCAAGATCTGATCCTGATCCTGTTGAACCCTACTTCTATGTAAGGTCTTTCAACAAAAATTTCGTCTTGGGGTTGCATCCTACAATCCCAAACCTGCTTATGCAAACAGGTATCAATACCCGGCCTTAACCGAGGACAGATCATGAATCTGTTATGGTCTTTTTGTTATGTTCTTTTGTTCTATTTTCTTCTTTTATTATCGTCTTAAGTATCTTTTTCAGATCCTCGTCGATAATCCTGAAATGTACCTTTGTACCTTCTTTTCGTGATGCGATAAGGTTCAAGGACTGTAATTGAGATAGCTGATTAGATATCAATGATTGTGATTTGTTGATCTGTGGACGAATCTTACACATACCTACTTCTTCAGAATAGATGATCTCGAGAATCTTTAACCGGGTCTCATTAGCTAAGGCTTTGAAAATCCTCAACGCTTTTTTTGTCTTGAAGGTCACCATACTAAATATTATATTATTCAAATATTTAAATATTTGCATTATCGGTGTGCTTTTCTGTATATTAGTTGCGAGAATGGTTCATCATCTGACTCTTTTTACAATAAAAGATTGATTTTAGTTATAAGGATTAGAATAAATCATCACTTCTGATAGACGCGACACATAGTCTTTAATGAGTAGTAAGAACTGCTTATCTCGACTTAGGTGGCACAGACGGGCTTGTCTTTGCTAACTGTAACAGTAAGTATACAATGTCAATAAAAGAAAGTCATAACATCAAGCTATCAAACATCATACTCTTCAATAATCTTAAGCAGATCATCAATCTTCCTGATCTCAAAATGAGCACCAGACCTTCCAGGACGGACCTTATCATTACCATACAAAGCAAAGACAGGAATCATACCCAGCCTTTTAGCACCGACAATATCGCGGCCAGGCATATCACCGACCATCAAAGCCTCTTCAGGCCTGACCTTCAAAGCCTTAAGAGCCTTCTCAAAAGGCAAACGTTCAGGCTTACGAAGATTGGTGTCATCAAAAGTTACGATAACATCAAAGAAATCGTCAATACCCATAGCAGAAAGGCGCAAGTAAGCCTTAAGTTTAGGAGCATCAGAAACGATAGCAAGCTTTATACCCCTCTTATGCAAAGCACGAAGAGTTCTCTTCACACCCGGATAAGGCCTTACAACTCGAGCCTTACGATAAGCAAGAATGCCGGCAGCGAGAATCTTATAATCAGAAACGCCAACTCTTTTCAAGACTTTCTGAAAGATAAGCTTATACTCCATACCATAAACCTTATAGATGTCATAGACCATCCTGACGCCTTCTTCCTCGTCGATAGAAAGACCTTTCTTGATCATAGCCCTGATAGCAGGACGGATACAGCTCTCCTTAAGCTTCATAAAATCAACAAGCGTATTATCAATGTCAAACAAAACAGCCCTGATCATCATAAAAACCCCAAATCATAAACAATAATGTAACCTATAACTTACCATAACTGTCGCCATTCCGAATAATACATACTACAATCATACTCAGAAGCAAAATCTTTCCAAGTCTCACCGCAACGTCGAAGAGTGTAATAAGTCATGATTCCGGAACCGGTCTTTTCCAACCGATACTTAAACTCAGCATAGATTACAGGACCACCATAACGATGGACAAGATTGCCCTTCACGATAGGTCCGCATCCCTGGATAAAACAAAACTTGGAATCAGAACTTTCACCCTTGGAAACATCTCCAGAACGGCACTTCAAGATATCAGGGAAAAAACCATCCTTGCCCAAACCATGTTTGAAATCACAACCCCGAATATCATAACGATCACAAGAAAACTCATGTACTAAATGAGGGCACAAAGAAAGGTTATCCTGTAAAGCAGTACTTCCAGAGACCTTAATCTCTGAAGAAGATTCGCTACTATTGAAACTCTGATTAAGAAGACCAGCGTCCTGTAAAGAAGTATTTTCTGGGTTATCAGAAGCAGAAGGTTGTTCGGAACCGGAAGAAGGTTCAGGTATGGAGGATGGTTTAGGAACAGTATTAGAAACCGTAGGTACGGAAACATCAGAAACAGGTTTCTTTTCTGAACTGCCCAGAGTCTTATCAACAGCCGCGCTTGGCTTAAGAGCTGCACATCCGGAAAGCAACAAAGAAGAAAAGACTAACAAGGATATAGCCACAAAAATTAAGGTCAACACCAACTTTTTCATATCACAACAAGAAGCAATTAAGTATTTAAATGTTTTTGACAATCAAAAGGCCACTATGAATCTTCCAGCAAGCCATTGCAACCGAGACTAAGAAAAATAAGCGATGATCATGTTGCACAAGACTATTCTAAAAGAGTCAAAAGACCACAACATTTATAAATAAACTTTACTAGAGTCTAATAGATAAGACAAGAGGTGAACTTATGCTAGAACCCAACGATATAATATCAGGTCTTGTAGGATTTCTTTTATTTGCAGTCGGTCTGTTACCGATACTCAGCAAATTCAATGTAGGACCAGATTGGTTCAGCTTAAGCTTCCTACCAGTAACAGTTATAACATGGATACTGGCAGTAGGTGCACTTTATCTGGTCATAGACTCAGTTATAGAGATAACGAACTCAAGTCCAGTAGGAATCATATCAGTTATACTCGCATTCTTGTTCCTGACAATAGGAGTCTTACCGGTACTCCATAATTTCGGAATAGGTCCAAGCTTCTTCTCATTAGATTTTCTAGGAGGATTAGGAGACTATCTTTACTATGGAGTATGTCTGGCAGAAGGATTATTTCTCATGATCGCAATGTTCGCGATGGAAATGTGATGGTCATCATGAAGAACCGATCAAGGTGATGCTATTTGGGAATACTATTTCACCTGCCAAGCAGAATCTTTAGGTTCACATTAGCGTCAAACCACAACCTCATAGTTATAATGAGAGGAATGACAACAGAGTTCTTCGAGATATATCAGGATATGCTGGAACTAAACCAGAAAAGACAAAGCAGCGAGAAAGAACTGCAAAAACTCATGCAACATCTGAACATAAACAGTAAAAGAGAAGAAGCCGCAAAAAAAATCGCTGCAGAAAAAAAAGCCGGCAAGAAAGTAAAGAAGAACAAGAAGAAAGAAAAAAGAAAGGATACAAAAAAACAAAAACTAGAGATACAGAAAGAACAAGTGCGAGCAGAAACCGAACTTCTCTTTGACGAAGCGATAGAAGACCTGAACCTTATGTTTGACCAATTGAAGAAAGTACAATACAGCGATATTACCTTATACTATAGGCATGCAAGTGAACTAACAACCTTATCAAACAGGATAAGAAGAGCAAGACTCAACGATGATATCAAGTATGAACTGAGGAGGCATATCTATGAGATAGTCAAAGAGATAACTGCCCTTATAGAACATTTTTGGATAGTATCAAAATCGCAATCAAGAGAACTTATAGAACTGGAAGAACTGACAGTAGTATCAACAAGGGGAGAAAGAAGAAGAATCAGGATGCAGACGATAGAACTGGATCATATGGAAGAAAAACTCTCAGCTATCAAGAAACGATTCACACGACTCATAAAGACCAAAGATTTGCAGAAAGCACAGGAACTGCAAGAAAGCATAATGACATTATTCAACAGCTACCAAAGGATAATAGAACTCCTTGAAAAGACGATGCACGAAAGTAAGATACTGCTAAGAAGAACAGAAAAACTTTTCAAAGCGATGAAAGCAGAAGCAAAACGATTGGGTTGGGAAAAAATCATAAAAAAGATAGACGAGACAGAAGAAAAGATGAGAAAGATCTTCCTGCAAATAGAAGCCCAAATGCGACGAGAAAGAATAGACCTAAAACACCTTACAGAAACAATCAATCCAGGAGAAAGACCAAAAACAGCAGAGCAAGAATTAACAAAAGAAGAAAAAACAATAGCAGCATAAACAGCATCCGGTTCTCATCAAAAATCAAGCTTCTCCTTCAACTCTTTCTGCTCAAGATTGATCAGGAACTTATAGGAAGCACGATTAAACCTATCAACGCGATCAAATATCTTATGGAACTGAACATCAGATAAGTAACCAATCTTAAAACAAAGCATCAAAGCAACAGAAAGTTCCTGAGCGCTAGCATACGCGTAATTCAGATGGGATAAGTACATCTTCAAAGACTTGCTGCTGGCACCTTCAGCGATATTAAGAGGAAGGCTAGTAACCGCGCGACGCATCTGATCCTTAAGATTATTAGACTCTTCGACAGGAAGCAAAGCGATAACCTTATAGATTTCAGGGACTAAGTCCATAGAAAACTTCCAGATCTTAAGTTCACGAAAATTAGCTTGCATAAAAAGAATTATGTTCTTAAGATTAAAAAATTCAATGTAACATTTTTCGAAAAATTAACAGCAGGCTCAGAAATTCTGCGGAACAATAAAGTTGATCCTCTAAAAAAATACTTTTCAAAGAAAAAGATTCGAACAAACTGAAAATCTTTGGAGAGATGACCGAAAAGAAGAGAGCTAGCGCTAGCTCAAAATGTTGTCCAACAGAATGCAGTTAACACTAATTCAAGAATCTAAAAAAAGAAAAAATGAAAAGACCAAACATAGGAAGTACAGGTGCGAACTGTTAGTACACGCGAGCTCAACACGTCGCCGAAGCTTCGTGCTTACACACCGTGCCTATCAAACGAGTCTTTTACTCGTGTTCAAAGTGTCTCTTTTTGCGGTGGGCTTCGTGCTTAGATGCTTTCAGCACTTATCCCTTAAGGCGTAGCTGCCCAGCGTGCCCGGTCGGACAACTGGTAGACCAGAGGCCTCGAACCCCCGTTCCTCTCGTACTAGAGGGTCCTTCCACTCAGACACCCAACATTTCCAGTAGATATCAAACAAACTGCCTCACAGCGTTCTGAACCCAGCTCACGATCCCTTTTAATGGGTGAACACCCCCACCC